>CAMATR010000049.1 GCA_945861175.1 Chitinophaga pinensis
GTCAAGTTTTGAAATCGTTGGACAAAAAGCAAGTATGGATCTTTATCAGATCGACATGAGCTCATTTGTATTCCCTTCTGGCAATTAAAATTTTCTAACTTTTGCTTTGAAACGTTATTTTATCGAACTTTCTTACAACGGGAAAAATTTCTTTGGTTGGCAAAGACAACCTAGACAGATTTCTTTGCAAGAAGTAATAGAAACTGCGATAACGAAGCTTTATTCAAACAAAGAAATTTCAATAGTTGGATGCGGACGGACTGATACTGGCGTACATGCAAAATCCTATTTTCTTCATGTTGAACTTCCTCAGCATGATGCACTAAAAGATTTAAATCAATTTATTTTTAGGCTAAACAAAATGCTACCCGAAAGCATTGTGCTTCATGAAATATTCGAATCAGAAAAGCATGCCCGTTTCGATGCAAAAACAAGAACATACCGTTATTTCATTCATTTTAAAAAGGATCCATTCATCAATGAACAAAGCTGGTATTTTCCGCAGAAACTGGACATCGAAAAAATGAATGAAGCGGCAAAATTGCTCATTGGATCAAAAGATTTCACTTCCCTTTCGAAACTACATACTGATGTTAAAACAAATATTTGTTTTGTTTCTAATGCAGAATGGAAAAAGGAATCAGAAAACGAATGGTATTTTGAGATTACTGCAGATCGTTTCTTGAGAAATATGGTTCGGGCAACTGTTGGGACACTAATTGACATTGGGGTGGAAAAAATAAAACCAACAGATATAACATCAATTCTAGCCGCAAAAGATCGCGGAGCGGCTTCCACTTCAGCACCGGCACATGGCCTTTTCTTGTGGAAAATAGAATACTGATTGCTATCGAAGTATTACTTTTTTCTTGAACAATACTGAATTATTTTCATCAATAATTGAAACAAAATAAATCCCCTGCGATAACTCGTGAACATCAATCTGTACTATGCTTTTTTCAATTGTGAGCATCTGAAGTGTATTCCCTGTAACATCTTGTACTAATATTCGCTTTCCACATAAATCATCATTTAGTTTTATTGATAACAGATCTTCTGCAGGGTTCGGAAAGACTAGAAATTCTGTTTGTCCAGCTATTTCATTAGTCTGAGCAACCCCTCCTGTCATTACAAGTGGTTCTGAAATAGAATAACAGTTCCCATTGAAAACCTCCAATGTATATTCTCCAAAGTAAGTTGCATCAAATGTGCTTGAAGTTGCACCTAAAATAACATTGCCATTAAGGTACCACTGATACAAATAACCCACCCCAGCTTGACCAGCTAATGTGACGGTTCCACCTTCAGGTATCGCTGTTGTTGATGGGGTCAAAATCTGTGCAACTGGGGCATCAGAAACAGTGACTAGCGTAGGATCCGAAACCACATTATTGGGACCAAGTGTAATTGAAACTGTATAATTTCCGGTCTCAAAAGCATTATAAAAATAATTGGTTGCACCAGTGATTGACGCACCATCTTTTAACCATTGATACGAATATCCATCACCTGCTATTGTTTCTAAACGAACAGATTGTCCACCACAAAAATTTGTTGCGCCTTTGGCGAAAATTCGCTTGTCAATTATCAGGTATTGATCTCCCGATTGAAAAGGCATATAGGCAAAAAACACCAAAAACATTTCGTCCACTGTTTCCTCTCCTGCCGTTACAGTAACTGGGGGTATTGTTGGATTATTGGGGTTCGTATCCCTATTGTCGTAAACAGCCTCCGCTTTAATTGTTGTTCCAATTGGTAAAACTATTGCATTAGGAAAAATAAAATTATCCTGCCAATGGAAATTCCAATCAGGAATCTTTACAAAACGAACCGAATCACCAGAAATTGGTTTATTTGCCCATGTATGAATACTTTTACCCAACAAATGCATATGAGGAAATGCATAGAGCACAGTAACATTCTCTGGTATTTGTAATTCAGAGTGAAAGGTTTTTAGTTGGTTCGCTGGAATCACCAATGGACCATCCGTCATATTGAAATGGTTAAGGGCTGCATCTACGGTAATTTTCCTTAGATTATTGTTGTTCGTTTTAAAATTCACTATCGTATTATCCGTTAATCCATTGCTTCCTGGCGCATAATGAATTTGAAGAATGATACGGGTATTGGGCGCCAATCGAAAGCCAGTTCCAACCGGAGTAAAATAAGGTGATGCCCCGGGAACATAACTGTAAAGCAACTGTGATGCTGAAGAACCCGTTCCTCCTGCTCCAGCTGTATTTATTGGATTTGAAGTTGAATCTTGAAAAACAAGCACATGATGAACAATGCCAGGATTTCCTGGAATGACTTCAATGGCCGTTATATTAGTTGCTTGGGTAGAACCCACAAATAATTCGAAGTTTCTGTAAACATCATTTGCGCTAGTTATACTGTACGGAGTGATTGATAATGAAATATCTGGAGTACCCAGTTGGGTTCCATTTGCATAGATGGGTATAGGTGGTGCAATATTTAAATTGCCAGAAGGGGTTCCTGCTGCAACCCAATTTTGAATCGTACTAATATCGGTTGAGGGCAATACTCTTTCATGTGCAAAATGTTTGTAATCAGGATTTGGCGTCCATGGCGGCATACTTTTAGTTTCAATTGCCTGCTGTACCCAGCCTGCCATTGCACTAACGTCTTCGTATGTCTCTAAGTTAAATGGGGCTATTCCACCCGTTCGATGGCAAGAAGTGCAGTTTCCGTAGATAATTTTAGCAACGTCATTCGACCAAGTTGGCGATTGAGAAAAAGATTTCCCAGTTACAATTGCAATAATTAAGAGAAAAAACCATTTTTTAAGCATGATAAATGTTTATTTAGTTTACTAATTTAAACATTTACCAAATAGATTGAATTGCTTCGTATAAACTTCTTTCTCTGATTCTCAAGAAATTTATTCCACTACTATAATGTAGTTATTCTTTTTTCCCTTGCCAAGAAGAATGTATTTATTGTTAATGAGATTTGCCGATGTTATCGTGAAATCTTCTCCTACTTTCTCCTTATTTACGGAGATTGCATTGGCTTTTAACTCACGGCGTGCCTCTCCATTTGAGGAAAGAAAACCTGTTTTGGCAGAGAGTGCATCTACAATTGACATAGATTCACCAAATTCACTTAGAGAAATAATCACTTGTGGTACACCATCGAAAATGGCAAAGAAGTCTTTTTCGCTCAAGGAATGAAGGTCCTCAGCTGTAGATTTCCCAAAGAGGATATTGGAAGCCGCAATAGCCGTTCTCAAGGCCTCTTCCCCATGAACTCGAATAGTGATGTCCTCTGCAATAGTTTTTTGAAGAAGTCGCAAATGGGGAGCCTCAACATGCTGCAATTCCAAATCTTCAATTTCCTCTTTCGAATTCAATGTAAAAATACGGATGTAATTTCCTGAATCTGCATCACTTGAATTTAGCCAAAACTGGTAGAATTCATAGGGCGATGTGCGTTCTGGATCTAGCCAGACACTTCCACCTTCAGTTTTACCAAACTTTGTTCCATCCGCTTTTTTGATAAGTGGCGTAGTTACAGCATAAGCTTCTCCACCAGATTTACGGCGAATCAACTCCGTACCTGTGACAATATTTCCCCACTGATCTGAGCCACCCAATTGAATTATACAGTTATGTTTTTGGTTGAGGTGATAGTAATCATATCCCTGCACTAGTTGATAGGAAAATTCCGTAAACGACATGCCTGTATCCAATCGTTTCTTGACTGAGTCTTTGGCCAACATATAATTCACTGAAATATGTTTTCCAACATCACGAATGAAGTCGAGGAAATTCATTCCTTGGAACCAATCATAATTATTTACCATTTCTGCAGAATTTGCTTCAGCATTGAAATCGAGAAATTTTTCTAATTGAGATTTGACACAAGCCACATTATGATTCAATGTAACAGCATCCAATAAATTCCTTTCCTGAGATTTGCCAGATGGATCACCTACCATTCCTGTTGCACCTCCAACCAAAGCAAAAGGTTTATGCCCTGCACGCTGAAAATGTACCAAAGTCATAATTTGAACTAGATGTCCAACATGCAATGAATCTGCAGTGGGATCAAATCCAATATATCCAGAAGAAACTTTTTTATTCAATGCTTCTTCTGTACCTGGCATGATGTCGTGGATCATTCCCCTCCATCTCAATTCTTCGATAAAATTTGACGGCATTTTTATTTTGTTAATTCTTTGAATACCTCTTCTAGAGTTTTTTCTTCGGTTCTAAGTGTCAATGGTAAAATGCCATTTTGACGAGCATACTGAGCGATCTCTTTCCTTAGATCAACATCATCCATGGTCTCTAGCAACCACCCATTCTTCACTTTTTCAACTTTCCCAACATGTGGAATTTTGGATAATATACTTTTCGATATTTGGCCATCAAATTCAGCATAGACTGTTTGATGTGAAAGATCCAATTGTAAATGTTTAGCTGTATCATCGGCTACAATTTGCCCCTTATTAAGGATAACTATTCGATCGCAAATTGCTTCTACCTCCTGCATTATATGAGTTGATAGCATTACCGTTTTTGATTTGCCAATTTTCTTAATCAACTCTCGAATTTCCACCAATTGGTTAGGATCAAGCCCAGAAGTTGGTTCATCCAAAATTAATACTTGCGGATCATGAATAATTGCAGCTGCCAAGCCAACGCGTTGACGATAACCCTTCGATAAAGCACCTAACTTTTTATTCTGCTCTACTTCCAAGCCAACCGCCTTGATCATTTCAACCACGCGCTCTTTTAAATTCTTGACCTTATAAATTCGACCAACAAATTCTAAATATTCCTTGACATACATATCCAGATACAAAGGATTATGCTCAGGAAGATACCCGATTACCTGTCGAGTGTCCAACGAATCGACATCAACTGGCATTCCGCAGATATTTACTTCCCCTGAGGAGGCAGAAATGAACCCAGTAAGGATTTTCATCGTAGTTGACTTTCCGGCTCCATTTGGACCGAGGAATGCAACAATTTCACCTTTGGCTACTGAAAAAGAAACATCTTTCACAGCTGCCTGGTCACCATAATATTTATATAGATTTTTTACCTCTATTGACATATGTCAAATTTTGAATTGCGAAGATAGGGAAATCCGTTTACTTCGACTCTTCAAATGGTAGCGTTTTTAGCAACAATTAATTTAACTTTGCAAATATGCCTATTCAAGGAAAAGTACTAAAATCTACAGGTAAATGGTATACGATTGAGCTAAAAGACAAATCGATAGTATCTTGCCGGATAAGAGGAAAGCTACGCCTTGACGGACTTAGCACTACAAATCCAATTGCTGTTGGTGATATCGTTTTATTAGATGAAACAGTTGACGAGGAAGGCAAAAGAACCATTTATGACTTTGAGGTAAGAAAAAATTATATTGTCCGTAAATCGACAAATCTGAGCAAACAAATGCAGATTTTAGCGGCAAATATCGATCGAGCCTACCTTTTAGTAACTATAAAATCCCCTGA
The DNA here is from genome assembly GCA_945861175.1 of Chitinophaga pinensis. Lineage (GTDB taxonomy): Bacteria > Bacteroidota > Bacteroidia > Flavobacteriales_D > Crocinitomicaceae > M0103. The sequence goes on from CAMATR010000049.1 coordinate 5,495, forward strand.
AACACACCTTGCGTTTATTGATCGTTTTTTAGTTGCTGCAGAATCATTCAGAATTCCGACAACACTGATTTTTAATAAAATTGATCTATACAATCAAGAGGATCTACTTTACATAGATGCCCTCTGTGATTTATATAGTTCTATTGGTTATCCCTGTTATAAAATTTCAGCTGAAAACAAAGAAAATATTGATTGGTTACGAGCAGAAATATGCGAGAAACAAGTCATGATTTCAGGACACAGCGGTGTTGGCAAAAGCACACTTGTAAATGCACTAGATGCAACTTTGGATATACGCACAGGTGAAATTTCTAAAGCGCACTTTCAAGGCCAGCATACAACTACATTTGCGGAAATGCACAAATTATCCTCCGGCGGTTACATTATTGATACGCCTGGAATTCGGGCCTTCGGAATTATTGATCTCGAAAAGGAAGTGATTTCTCATTACTTCCCTGAAATGAGGGCTTTAATTGGGGCTTGTAAATTTCATAATTGTCAACACATGAATGAACCAAAATGCGCTGTAAAGGCAAGTGTCGAAAATGGAAGTATTTCTCGAAGCAGATATGCCACTTATATGCAGCTAATGATGGAAGATCCAAACGAAGTTCACCGCAAAAACATTTACGGTTAAATTATGCGTATCGTGATTCAACGTGTTTCAGAGGCCTCGGTGAAAACCGATGAGAAAATAAAAGGGAAGATCGCGAAGGGATTATTAATCCTTCTCGGAATTGAACATTCTGATGACGAAACCGATGCAGATTGGCTAGTCCAAAAGATCTGTGGATTAAGGATATTTGCCGATACTGATGGCAAAATGAACATGACAATTCAAGATGTCAACGGACAATTTTTGGTTGTGAGCCAATTTACATTACACGCATCAATAAAAAAGGGGAACAGACCAAGCTACATTCGCGCGGCAAGACCTGAGCAAGCTATTCCTTTGTATGACTATTTTTTAAACTCACTTAGAACAATGTCGAATACTGGAATTGAAACAGGAACATTCGGAGCTGATATGAAAGTTAGTTTAGTAAATGATGGGCCAGTTACAATTATAATGGACTCCAAGAATAAAGAATAACAATGTTCAAATTATATATAAAATGACCATTCAAGAAGCACAAAATAAAGTAGACCAATGGATCAAGGAATTTGGTGTGCGCTATTTTAATGAGTTGACGAATACTGCCATGCTAATGGAGGAAGTAGGAGAAGTCGCGAGGATAATGGCACGCCGCTATGGCGAACAAAGCGAGAAAGAATCAGATAAGGACAAGGATCTTGGAGATGAGATGGCAGATGTACTTTTTGTGCTAATTTGTTTGGCAAATCAAACAGGAATAGACTTGGAGGCATCCTTGAAAAAAAATTTAGATAAAAAAACACAACGTGATAACTCACGTCACAAAGACAATGAAAAACTAAGATGATAGAGCTATCAAAACTACGTGCAGAGCTGCAAGAGATATTACCAGAAAAAGGCATCTCCGAGCTCAATGATTTTCAATCGAAGGTAATTGACGGTCTAAAATCAGGGAAAAACTTATTGATTGAGGGCCATGACGGTGCGGGAAAAACAACAGCCCTTCTTTTAAGTATACTTCAAAAAATTACTGAAGCTAGCGAGGGGTCTCCGCGAGCAATTATTATTTGCTCCTCAGATGATAAGGCCTATGCATTGCACGCAACATTGGAAAAAATATGTAGATTATTAGATTTAACAGTAGATCTTGCTCATGACAGAGGGAATAAGCTGCAGCAGCGCAATGATATATTTGATGGCACGGAGATAATTGTTGGCACTGCAAGAAGATTATATGAACTTTATATTCAAAACGGATACAATGTGAGCAAACTGAAATTGTTCATATTGGATGACGCCATTGATATCTTCAAGAGCGGTTACAAATCACAGCTCACGAGAATTGCTGAAAGTTTGCCTAAGTGTCAACATATACTGGCTTCGCAAAGCTTCAGTGACAAACGAATTGAAGAATACCTCGATCTTTTTGTACCCATTTCCATGCAGATTGAAGCAGATTAATTATTAAAAAATTAACTGATGTTTATTTTTAGCTATGTCACGTGAAGAATTAAAAGAATTACGCCCAGAATTATTTTTAGAACAAAATGATGGCTCCAAATCATTGGAACTTTTCCAAAATCAGGTGCTTCGGCCAATTCTCAAATACCAGCATAGTATGCTAATTGGATCGGTAAATTCGCATATTCTTCTTAAAAGAATCTTGAATGAAAGAGGTTCACGCCTGGAATTTCAAGAAAAAATTAAACAATTCATCAATAGTCAAAATAGCTTAAAAAACCAACTTATTGGTTACGTGATTGGTTTGATGACTAGTTCGGAGTTCGATTTTTACTTGAAAAATCAGCAAGAAATAAACAAAAGAATTCATGGTATGATTTGCCAAAGAATAGCTGACGCCTTGTATTGATATCACATTTTTTGCTGAATCATTTGTGCTACCAATTTATCGATTGGAAATGTAAAATGCTCAATCTCTAACTGGTCAACAGCAATCCATCGATGCTTTTCACCTTCTTCTTTTAGCGGCACATCGTGTTTATCAGTTTCAATGAATTCCCATTCTTCTGCAGCTACATGATAATAAAAAGAATGAATCTGATGTTTGGGATTGAATGCTGATTCCTGGAAAAAATCGTTGAAATAAAAGAGTTCGCCCACCTCTACCGCTAAATTCAATTCTTCGATAAATTCACGCTTCAATGCCTCCGTGAACCCTTCACCGAATTCGAGTCCACCCCCGGGGAATTTCGTAAAAGAATATCCATTGCGGCATTCATCCGACACCAATACTTGTCGCAATTCATTAACAAGTAATCCATATACTCGAATATTGAATGGAAACATCCTGCCTTTAAGCTTTATCTAGGATTGTTTTGATATCTGGCTTGAAATACAATTCTGATTTCAATACCTTACCATCCTCTCGGTAAATAG
>CAMATR010000050.1 GCA_945861175.1 Chitinophaga pinensis
CCGACGGAACCCGCAAGACTTATGGTTCCCTCTGCACAAACAGTTTGGTCTGCATTAGCATTCGCGATTGCAATAGGATTCACCGTAACGATAACATCATCAGTCGCTGTGCAACCGGAAGCGTCAGTGCCGGTAACCGTGTAGGTAATGGTTGATACAGCAGAACTTGTTACCGTTGCACCGGATGTTGTGTTTAGAGATGTTGCAGGCGACCAGCTGTAGGATACGCCACCACTAGATGTCAAAGTAGCACTTGAACCAATACAAATTGTTTGATCAATCTCAGCGTTAATTATTGGGGGGGTTGGACCAGATACAACAACAGTGGCAGTTGAGGGATTAGTGCACGCTAGGGGATCATTAACGGCAACGGTATAAGTGCCCGGAGCAAGATTAGAAATTGAAGATGTTATTTGGCCACCAGGCGACCATGAATAAGTAAAAGGTCCTACACCACCTGAGGCTACAACCGCAGCAGTTCCATTATTAACGCCGCAAAGTGCAGGCGTACTTGAAGTGGCAAGTGTTAAAGGAATTGTGACACAAGAAAAACTTTGATAGCCTAAAAATAAACCTGAATCATAAATCTGATCTCCAGCATCAGCAATAATAATCTTAATATGATAGCTTTGACAAGGAGTCACTGAAATGACCGCTGTTAAACCATCCGTATACCCATCATACTGAATAATACCTAAATTATTGGTATTATAATACGTACTATTTGCTGAGGAATTTACATTATCAATACTGACCAATTGATTATTAGGAAGTCGTGCAAAATTATAGTTAGTGTAATTCCCTCCCGAGGGATTTGGGCCTGTAACAAACATCCCGAAACCATCATTATAGAATCCTGTAACATACTCCGGATATTCTTCCGAGCCAAAAACGAAAGAAACATTGAATTCATTGCAGGAAGGAATCATGTCAAATTCTAAAACACAATTATCATAGTTAGGTGGAGGGCTTCCTGCTCCAGGCTGAGTCGTAAGGTGAGGGTCAGTAAAATCTTGGCCATTTACAGCAGTCGAAGACGAAGTTGAATTATTCGGTCCATCTGCGGCTGCAGCGGAACCAGTTGTTAGCAAAATCCCCCCGTTGCTTAGGCCACCTGCGCCAAGGTTACCTGTATAAGTACCATAAGCATTTGCACCACAATTTATTACCACGTTTGACACAGTAATACCAGTACCTATAAGATTGGTTATAATGTTATTGGTCGTTCCACCAGGAATAATATTGACTTGAGAATAACCGCTAGAAAATGTAAAGATCAATAAAGATAATATTGATTTCATAATCACATCGCTCGATTTTAAGTACTTATTCATGTCTATTTTATATCTACAAAAGAGATTATTCTATTTCTCTAATATAATTGTTTGTTATTCATTTAATTGAATTTTTATCTTAACGAGCCGCTGAATCTGACCGGCTGAATAAAATTTAAGCCTTTAACAATTCCATAAAATGAAAAAATTACACTCATAAAGATTGAATCAAACTGTAAAACTTTACTTAAACAGCTCAATTTATCTATAATTATCATTCTGATGAAATATTTTTTTTTGATAAGACAATAAGTAAAAAAGCGTGATTAGAGTGAAAATCGAGAAGGAGCGGTCGTACTTTGTAAGGTAAACGATTCATCAGTAGTAGTGTTTGGTTTCAATAACGCCAAATATACTAAACCGTTGTCTTTTTTGCCAATCTTTTTTTCTAAATTATGAACAATCAGCTAACCAGTCAACACCTTTATTTAAGGATAAATTTGTTTTTTGTTCTAGCGAGCCATCTTCAGGTTCAAAACTATATTCCCATGCTGCATTGGCCGGGAGACTCATTAAAATAGATTCCGTTCTTCCACCAGAAAAAAGTCCGAATTTCGTTCCCCTATCATGAACTAAGTTAAACTCAACGTATCGACCTCTCCTCAGGTTTCGCCATTTAATTTCTTGATCAGAAAAAGTGCGATTTATACCAAATTCAACTTGTTGCGCATATAATTCCGGAAATGCATTGCCTAAATCAATACAGAATCGAAACAACTGTTCTTTCGAAATAGATTGTGTTGCAGTTTGGTGATCAAAAAATATACCTCCTATTCCCCTCGTTTCGTTCCGATGGGGAATAAAAAAATAGTCATCAGCCCACTCCTTAAATTTGGAATAAAAGTCCGAATGGTATTTGTTGCAAATTTCTTTTAACGCTTGATGGAATAATCTTGCCTGCTCAGGAACAATGTAATGAGGTGTTAAATCAATGCCCCCTCCAAACCAATATGTTCCGTTATCCATCTCAAAATAACGGACATTCATATGTATAATTGGAACATGTGGATTTTCCGGATGCAAAACAATTGATACACCTGAAGCAAAAAAAGCGGATCCATCCAAACCCAATTGTTTTTTCATGACATCAGAAACAGGGCCAAAAACTTCAGAAAATGCTACTCCACCTTTCTCGATAACCCCGCCATTTCTAATTATGCGGGTTCTACCCCCACCACCCTCTTCTCTAATCCAATTATCTTCTTTAAATCTAGCCTCTCCATCAATCTTTTCCAGACGATTACAAATATCATTCTGTAATAGACGAAATTGTTCTGCAATCCATTCTTTTTTCATAGAAACTATTCTTCTACCCTTATCAATTCGAAATCTCTTTGCTCCATCACGAATCCATTTATATTTTGAAATCCATTGCCAGCAACTTTCTGCTTCATTAAAAATTGATTCATGACGCGGTTCTCATCGTCCATACCCAATAAAAGTGTAGCGCAAAAATGATATGTAACGTCAAAACCTTGCACAGCCATTTTTGTAAGATCCGCGTTGTATTTGCGCCAGTATTTTTTTAACAAATTATGAGTTGCTAAATTATTAAAATTCAGATTGTTATGGCTAACATAAAGAAAATGGAATTTATTTTTAAATTGTGAATTTATCTCACTAACCGTCACCCACTCTTTGGTGCCATAAACAGAAACTAATTCAGAATTTATTTTGGAGGTATTTGAATTCATACTATTCATAAATTTTATCATTTGCAATTTATCATTAGTTGGAAAGACTATTATCGTACTAACATCCTTTCGAATGATAGTTAAGTAATTTTCCATTGTAGACTCAATCAACTTTCGTCTATTACCGTCTATTGGAACCATTAAAAATGAATTTCTAAATACATCGTACAAAAGTTGATCTTTTTCTCCTACTGGTTTTATTAAAATAATTTGCTCTGAATTATGATTATTCAGCGCATGTTTTGCCAAAACATCCATTAAATCAGCATCTGAAGGAACAGTGCTGAGCACGAAAGGATTTCCTTTTAAAATTGAAGGCTGCACCAAAACGGGACAAACCATTCTAACCTTATTAAGTTTACACCATTTAGCAACTAGATCTGCATTTTCATCGAAAAATGGACCTATAACTAAATCCAAGCCTTTCAATTCAGATTTGTTTAATATTTTCTTTGTCTGATTCGTATCGTTTTTAATATCGTAAACATAAACTTCGGCATTTAATCCAAATTTCTTCAATGAATCCAATGCCATCTTTACACCCATATAAAATTCTGTTGCTAATGCACTTATATATTCTGAATTTGCATCCGTCTTATCTAATTGAAATGGCAATAAGAGTGCAATTTTATAGCTGCTCTTCGAGGGGAATAAAAGCATTGAATCTACAATAGGTGCAGCGATACTTTCCACTTGTCTTATTTCAGGTCGCTTCAAATCAACTTTTTTAATCTGAATTTTAATAACGTCTCCAGGTTTTATTCTAGTTGTTTTTAGATTATTACTTTTTTGAAGCTCTTCAACAGAAACCATGAAACGCTTTGATAAAGTGTAGAGTGTTTCATTGTTATTAACAATATGAACTATTACTGTATCTGAAAGAGGTATTTTTATTCCTACCCTTTTGGGAGCGGAGAGCGTATCAAATTTTACAACAGGAATCGTCTCATTGTTTTTGACAATTTTGACCGATTCAGACTTTACAATTTCTGTATCTGTAAATTGTTTCTTATCCTGAGTTTGAATAACAGCAGGTATACTCTCTATTTTTTTATTCCTTGCAGCGACATCTCTATCGACACCTTGGATAATTATAAGTTGTCCAACCTGAACCCCATTTTCTGCATTAGGATTAGCCAGTACAATTGACTCTACCGTTACTTCAAATTTCTTTGAAATTGCATAAAGGGTTTCTTTAGGAAGAACTATGTAATCTGCGGTCTCAGTTGGCACCGGGACCAATACTCTTTGACCAAGATTAACACCCTTTTCACTGCCTGGATTTGCCTTTGTTATTTCTTCAACAGGAACATTGTAATTCTCATGAATCCACCACATTGTATTCCCAGGTTTAACGATGTGTATGTAGTATTTTTTACCATTTACAGTTTCCTTAACTGCTTTTTCAGGCTGAGCTAAAACAGCATTACAAACTAAAAGAAAAAATAAAATTAATATCCGATTCATATTTCTGTTATTACCCTTTAAAACAATAGGCATGCCAATAACTATTCCCATTCAATTGTTGCAGGCGGTTTTGAACTAATATCGTAAGTCACGCGATTGATTCCTTTGACTTGATTAATGATTTTATTTGATATTTTCGCTAAAAACTCATATGGTAAATGACACCAATCTGCGGTCATTCCATCTGTAGAAGAAACAGCTCGAAGTGCTACGGCGTTTTCATAAGTTCGCTCATCACCCATTACACCAACGGACTGGATTGGTAAAAAGATAGCGCCAGCTTGCCAAACGCCATCATACAATCCATCTTCTTTCAATCCATTTATAAAAATTGAATCAACCTCTTGAAGAATTCTTACTTTTTCAGCTGTTACTTCCCCCAAAATCCTGATGCCAAGTCCTGGACCCGGAAAAGGATGTCTTCCTAGAATTTTTTCATCTATATTCAATGAGCGACCAATGCGACGCACCTCATCTTTAAATAATAAGCGAAGTGGCTCCACCACTTGTAGTTTCATATAATCGGGCAATCCACCAACATTGTGGTGCGACTTAATTGTCTGAGAGGGGCCTCCATTTGCAGAAACAGACTCAATAACATCTGGATAAATTGTACCTTGCCCAAGCCATTTAGCATCCATCACTTTCTTTGACTCTTCATCGAAAACATCAATAAAAACTTTGCCTATGGCCTTGCGCTTTAACTCTGGGTCGGTCAAACCTGAAAGTGCCTCATAAAACTTTGCTGAAGCATTCACCCCCTTCACATTCAATCCCATGTGTTTATAGGAATCAAGGACTTGATTGAACTCATTTTTTCTAAGAAGTCCGTTGTCAACAAAAATACAATGCAAATTTGCACCTATCGCCTTGTGCAACAATACCGCCGCAACTGAAGAATCAACTCCACCCGATAAGCCAAGAATAACTTTATCAGTACCGATTTGTTCTTTCAATTTTCTAACTGTTTCATCTACAAAAGAATCTGGCGTCCAATCTTGATTGCAATGACAAACTTCAACAATAAAATTGCGCAATAGGATAGCTCCTTCTAGAGAATGATATACTTCAGGATGAAATTGAATTCCATAAGTTTCTTCTCCATCAATTTTGTATCCAGCTACTTCAACATCCTCAGTACTAGCAATGATTTTATAATTAGTAGGAATTTTCTTAATTGTATCTCCATGTGACATCCAAACTTGACATGCGTCAGTCATACCTCTCATAAGAACATTGGAATGATCAATGAAACTTAAATGTGCTCTTCCATATTCACGAATGGTTGATGGCAAAACTTCACCTCCAAAATTATGCGCTAAATATTGAGCACCGAAACAAACCCCCAAAAGCGGTATTTTCCCTTTTATTTCATCCAAAAGCGGTCTAGGTGATGCCTCATCTCGAACAGAAAAAGGACTGCCTGATAAAATTACACCTTTAATATTCGGCGATAGTTCAGGGCATTTGTTCCAAGGATGAATTTCGCAGTATACGTTCATCTCTCTCACTCTTCGGGCAATCAACTGTGTATATTGCGAACCGAAATCTAGAATAAGTATCATTTCATGCATCCCGCAAAGATAGAATGAAATTATCTCCTTATTTCTCGAATTATTATGCTAAATATTACTTCTTTTCAACAATAAAATCAGACAATTTGTCACACACTTTTCATTTGGAATGATTTCTGTCATTTGACTTGAAATTAAAATAAGTCACTGCGAGGACTTCCAATATTTGATTAAATTTGGGATCCAATTAAACAACACATTATTCATGATATCAGAATTGTTAAAAAAATTCTTCGGAGATAAATCAGAGAAAGATAAAAAAAGCTACCAGCCGATTGTCGACAAATCGAATGAATTCTTCTTATCGTTTAGCAATTTAAGTGATGACGAATTGCGCGCTAAGACAGCTTACCTTCAATCTTTTGTTAAAGAAAGTACTCTAGTGCTTCAAGAGGAATTACAATCCCTAAAAAATGAAGCTGCGGACAGCAACACTTCTATTCATCTAAAAGAACGTTTGTTTGAAGATATAGATAAATTATCAAAAAAGATTGATGAACAAATCGAAGAAACTTTGTTGATAATTTTGCCAGAAGCCTTTGCAGTTATCAAAGAAACTGCTCGAAGGTGGTCTGAAAATGGAGAGTTAATAGTAACTGCTCAAGATTTTGATAGAGAACTTGCTAGCAAAAAAGATGGGATTACAATTGACGGTGACAAAGCGATCTGGCATAACACATGGACTGCTGCCGGCGCTGAAGTAAAGTGGAACATGATTCATTACGATGTACAACTAATGGGTGGAGCAGTATTGCACAAAGGAAATATTGCGGAAATGCAAACAGGTGAAGGAAAAACTCTTGTAGCAACCTTACCAGTATATCTTAATGCGCTTTCAGGAAAAGGTGTACACGTTGTAACAGTAAATGATTACCTAGCTAAGAGGGATTCTGAATGGATGGGACCAATTTATCAGTTCCATGGACTAACGGTTGATTGTATCGATAAACATCGACCAAATTCAGAGGAACGCAGAAAAGCTTATCTAGCCGATATTGCTTTTGGTACTAATAATGAATTTGGATTTGATTATCTGCGTGATAATATGGCCGGAGCTGTTGATGAATTGGTTCAACAAAAGCACCATTTCGCCATTGTAGATGAAGTCGATTCAGTATTGATTGATGATGCCAGAACTCCACTGATAATTTCAGGACCAACACCGAGAGGAGATGAACATGAATTCTATCAATTAAAACCACGAATTGAAACAGTCGTCAATGCGCAAAAAAATTATGTGAATCAATGTCTTACGGACGCGAAAAAATTATTAGTAGCTATTTCAGGTACGGTAGAGTCCAGCAAGGATGCTAAGAAGATGATTGAAGAAGGCGGAGTTGCGTTATTGAGAGCGCATAGAGGTTTGCCAAAAAACAAAGCACTCATCAAATATCTTTCCGAGCCAGGAATCAAGTCCCACTTGCAGAAGACTGAAAACTTCTACATGCAGGAACAAGGTAAACAGATGAAAAAAATTGATCAAGAACTTTTCTTTGTAATAGATGAAAAAAATAATACAATCGAACTAACAACAAAAGGGATTGATCTTGTTTCAGGATCGGATGATAAAGGTTTCTTCATACTTCCAGATATTGGTTCCGAAATTGCAAATCTTCAAAAGGAAAATCTTGAAAACGAAATTTTCCTCGAAAAAAAGGATGTTTTAATTCGTGATTACAGCATCAAATCAGAAAGAATTCACTCAGTTAACCAGCTATTAAAAGCTTATACTCTGTTCGAAAAGGAAGTTGAATATGTTATTCTTGAAGGCAAGGTGAAAATTGTTGATGAACAAACCGGTCGTATAATGGAAGGTCGCCGCTATTCTGACGGACTTCATCAGGCGATTGAAGCAAAGGAGAATGTGCAAGTAGAAGCCGCCACTCAAACTTATGCCACCATAACTTTACAAAACTATTTCAGGATGTATCACAAGCTTGCTGGGATGACTGGTACAGCTGAAACAGAGGCAAAAGAATTCTGGGATATTTACAAATTAGATGTTGTGGCAATTCCACCGAATAGACAAGTTGTCCGTAATGACCAAAATGATTTAGTGTTCAAGACGGCACGTGAAAAATACGCTGCAGTCATTGAAGAAACGGAAAAGCTTGTTGCGGCAGGAAGAGCGGTGTTGGTAGGTACCACAACAGTTGAAATCTCCGAATTATTAAGTCGAATGCTTAAGATGAAAGGAGTTAATCACCAAGTTCTAAATGCTAAATACCATCAAAAAGAAGCAGAAATTGTAGCGGAAGCAGGTAAAGCAGGAGCTGTTACAATCGCCACAAACATGGCAGGAAGGGGAACTGACATCAAACTAGGAGAAGGCGTAAAAGATGCTGGTGGCTTAGCTATTATAGGCACAGAAC
>CAMATR010000051.1 GCA_945861175.1 Chitinophaga pinensis
ACTGACAGCTAAAAGCGTAAGGCCAATGGTGAACCATTTTTTATCCATTGGATATTTCTGATCCAAATACCGCCCAAGATAGGCGCCAATAAATATTGTGACACCCATTTGTATACCAATTCCCGATAGCCGTGCAAATTTCGAAAAATTCTTTTTCGGTTCTTGCGACATATTTTAGTACAAAGAATTCTCTGTCTCTTCCGTACTTGTTGAAGTAGTTGCTTTAAACCCACCGGAGCCGTTCATTTTACAAGCACCAAGGAATATTGCACCTTCCTCAATGTGTAACTTATTTGTGTAAATGTCTCCTTGAATATTTGAATGGTCTCTTAATGTAAGAAGGCCTTCAACCATCAATTTTCCTTCAACTCTTCCTTCAATATCAGCTTCCTGACATGTCAGATTTCCCTTAAGGATTCCATTTCCACCTATCAAGACCTTCGCCGAAGTGGTAATATTACCTTCAACTTCACCATCAATACGAATATTCGATTCAGAGATGATGTCTCCAATGATTTTAGTGCCTTCAACCAGGATATTTACCCCTGTAGCACCATCAAAATTTGTTTTTTCTTTTCTGTTTAACATGACTAATAGAATTCATCATAAAATGTCTCATACTCCTGAAGTATTTTATTTTCAAAAAGCAACTTTAGGTTTTCTTGAGTAATTACCATAATTTTCGCTTTCTGAAGATCCAGCAAATGCTTCCTCGTAGCTTTGAATATACGGACATAATTCAAAGCGGTTACATCATTTTCAAAATCTTGTATCAAAATTACACTTTGGTCGTCTTCATAAATCTTGGAACTAACCTTCAATGCATCCCTACTGAAGAACTCCCTGTTAAAATCTGAAACCTTTGGTTTTGCTGCGCTTGAGCCCTCTCCTTTGTTCAAAAAAACAATTACCCATTGTGTTGAATTATCGTCAAAATTAAAGGGTGATTTTTTTCCAAATTCATTCGAAATATTTTTTGAATATCCTGTTTGAATGATTTTAATCATTTCTTTTGCTCTGAATTCTTCTTCCGTTGAAGGATATTCAGCAATTAACTGCTCAAGTATAGGCAAAAGCTCTTTTTTGTTCTCAGAAATTTGACCCATGCTCATCGCTTTTAACAACATGTATTTTGAGCGAAATTTATTTTCTTTTTCCTTCGAAATAACTGCATCCGAGAGGGATATCACAGGTAAATACAATCCTTTTTGATAGCGCTCCATGACCAATAAATACTCTTTTTCTGCCAAAGCTTCACGCTCTTTTCTTTTAATAAAGAAATCAGGATCTCTGAGGTAGTTGGCATAATCGGAATCCGGATAGCTAACCAAAATATATTGTTTCTCCTCTTCTGATTTCACTTTGTCTGAAACATATAATTTATAGAGTTGAAAAGCAGATGACAAATCAATATCTCCATCTGTATTTTTAGAGCGAACGGCCTCAAATTGTTTTTTTGCCATCTCAGGCTCCTTTAATTCCTCTTTATAGATAACACCTGCTGAGTATAATGCCTGCAGCAATCTTAAATCCGAAGCTTTCATCGCGGAATCCGTAAGCGGAATGTTGGCCATAAGCATGTCAACTGTTAGCGTATCAATATCCTTTTCAATCTCTTCCTTTAAGGAAGTTGTATCGCCCTCCTCCTCGTCTTTGATCGCCATCATAACAGTCTTGTCGCTTCGACGCCAATTATCTTCATTATCACGCGTACCCAAAAGCCGCCGAAATTCTTCGAAGCCATCACTGCGGGTTTTAGGGTTGTTAAAATACCACTTGTTACCCGAACCGCTAGACTGAATTGCAGTATTCTGATTTTGCTGTAATTCACGTAATCGTTCGGATTCCATTTTCTTTCTCCGCTCCTGCTCTTCCTTGGTTTTTTTAATTACTTCTTCAATAAAAGAGACACGATCCCTTTCAGACAGCGCCGCAATTCGCTGCACACTGTCTTCAAAATTAGCTGTTTCGACTGCTGTTACAAGATCTGCTAGTTTGATAGCTTTATTCTTTACCCCTTCAGCATTGGGGTATTTATCATCAATTACTGTAGCGCAAGAATCATAATATTTTTGTGCTTTCACATAATTTCGTTTTGCAAAAGATAAATCTCCCATTTTTTCATAGGACATTCCCTTTTGGCGGGGATTTGTAGTTGAATAAAATGCAGAAAATGTTAAGTACTCAAAAGCTTTTAATTCGTTTGACTTTTGTAATTCTATATCCGCAAGTGCAAAATAAATTTGATCTTTATAAGGTGCGTTCTTAGCATCACGAAGCATTTTCATTAGTTCCTTGCGCACTTTTTCATCACCCCCCATAAAAGCTCGCTTTAATCTTGCATTAAAATGCATTTCATAAGGCGCATTGGATTTTAAGCACTGTGCGTAATGCTCTTTTGCTTCCTCTTTGCTTCCATAAAACTCATTCAATTGAGCAATTATATAATGAACTCTCGATTTATCTGTCTGGACTTTTGCATGCTCGAGAGATGCCTCCAAAAACTTGATGGCATCTTGTGGGTTTTGCTTTTGAAGGGCTAGTTCTGCTTTTGTTTTATCCAATTCAAAGAGTATTGACTTGGGCACCTTCGCAATCTCAGTCTCTTTTTTATCCTCTTTTTTACTTGATTTCTTTTTCCTCGATTTCTTTTCTTCAAGTTTTTCTTTTTCGTCTGCAATGGCATTATCCAGTGAAGAAAGACTAAATCCTGCCTCTGTTAACTTATTTAATTGAATATTTGTTTTTGCCACCCAAAGATCTGATATATAAATAGATGGGTCATTCGAATAGAATTTTTTAACAAAAAGAAAACCTTTCATGGCTGCATCATAATCACGGCGATAATAACTTGCTATTCCTATAGTGGTCCAATTCTCATCAATCCAAGGATTATGCTCCTCTTTTTTTAAAGATGGGCGATCATTACTTGGCATGCTATGACGCTGAATAACTTTGGTGCATTTGGAAATTGCAGTATCAATAGCGGGAAACATTCCTACAACCTGTTCTTCATCAGGAACTGGATCAATTGGTAAAACAGAGTAATAGTCTTCTTTTACAGAGGAGCGAAAAGATGTTAGTGATTGTCTAATTAATTCATTGGCATTAAAATACCCGTTATAATGGGCTGTCATCCCATGATAAGACCTATTGATCATTGTATTTTTTTCCGTCGAGCAAGAGGTAACAAACAAAAAAATGAGAGTCGCAAAAATATACCAATTCCTGATCAGCTTCATTAATAGTGCTTTTTATTTAAAGATGCAATTTGTAAAGATATAACTAGCAAATTATCAATTTATTTTATTTCAACATTATTTCTAGCGGTCAAGAAATATTAGTGAACACTTGCTGTATATCATCGTCATCTTCAATTTTATCTAACATCTTTTCAACTTCTAACATTTGATCTTCAGTTAAATCAATTGGGGAAGTTGGAAGGCGCTGAAGATTCGATTTTTGAAATTCTACATTCATATCTTCCAATGCTTTGGAAATTGTGCCAAATGCAGTGTAATCTCCATAAACGAAAACTTTATCGCCATCCACTTCTATTTCATCACATCCTGCATCAATCAATTCTAACTCCAACTCTTCCGGATCGAACGTATCTGTTTTCACTATTTCAAATACAGCCTTACGATTGAACATAAAATCCATTGAGCCGTTCGGCACGACGCTGCCTCCCGCTTTATTGAAATATGATTTTACATTCGCAACGGTGCGTGTCGGATTATCAGTTGCGCATTCAACTACAACCAACACCCCATGAGGGCCTTTTCCTTCATAAATAACCTCGGTAAAAGCGCTAATATCTTTTTGAGCTGCACGTTTAATTGCCGCCTCAATATTATCCTTTGGCATGTTTTCCGCTTTGGCATTTTGAATTGCCGTGCGCAATTTAGCGTTGGTTGCAGGATCTTCTCCGCCTTCTTTTGCCGCCATCGTTATGGCTTTACCCAATTTTGGGAATAGTTTGGACATCTTGTCCCAACGTTTTTCTTTTGCTGCTCTGCGGTATTCAAATGCTCTTCCCATGCGTGTTTTCGTTAGACATGCAAATTTATATTTTTCTTTTGATTCTTAATATTCATCCTTTCAAAGTTCTAATTTTAGAAAATGTGTTGTGTTTTATTTAACATTTAAAAACTAAGTTGATTATTTTTTTAACCATTCATAAGAGTTCCTTAACTTTGCGAGGCATAATTGGTCTATGAAAAGAATTTTGATACTTGGTGCTGGCTTGTCTGCCTCCACACTCATCCGCTACTTGTTGGATCATTCTGAAACATTTAGCTGGCATCTTCATGTCGTTGATCAAGATCTAGATCTTGTAAAAAGAAAGCTCAATGGGCACAAAAATGCTACGGCACATTGCTTCAACGCAATCGATAGAAGCGAGCGCAAACCTGAAATTGAAAAAGTAGACCTTGTAATCTCAATGCTACCTGCAAGATTTCACGTTGAGGTGGCCGAAGATTGTATTGCCTTGAAAAAAGACTTAATAACCCCTTCCTATATTTCTCAAGAAATGAGGAGCCTGGATAATCAGGCGAAAAGCGCTGGTATTATCATCATGAATGAAATTGGTGTCGATCCTGGAATTGATCATATGAGTGCAATGAAAATCATTCATGAAATTCAATCAAAAGGAGGAAAAATTAGTGCTTTTAGATCGTTCTGCGGTGGCTTAATTGCCCCGGAAAGTGATAACAATCCTTGGAATTATAAATTTACTTGGAACCCTAGAAATGTTGTTCTAGCGGGTCAGGGTGGTGCTTCTTGCTTTTTGGATCATGAAGAGTACAAATACATTCCTTATAATCGACTTTTTAGCAGACTTGTGCGAATATCAATTGATGGATATGGCGAATTTGATGGCTACGCAAACAGAGATTCTCTTTCTTACCGAAAAATGTATGGGCTAGAAAATATTCCAACTATTTTTCGTGGAACTCTTCGTCGGCCAGGGTATTGTCAAGCATGGAATTTACTAATAGAATTGGGAATGACAGACGACTCCTATAAAATGGATCAATCAGAAACTCTCACGCCACGTTCGTTTTTAAACGCTTTCTTGCCTTATAAACATGCTACGTCAGTCGAAGAAAAGTTTAAAGAATTCTTGAGGCCTG
This sequence comes from Chitinophaga pinensis, assembly GCA_945861175.1. Taxonomy (GTDB): domain Bacteria; phylum Bacteroidota; class Bacteroidia; order Flavobacteriales_D; family Crocinitomicaceae; genus M0103. The sequence continues at coordinate 5,139 of CAMATR010000051.1, forward strand.
AACGAGCAGATTTGTATGAGAAAATCGAGTGGCTCGGTCTATTCGACAAAAGTTTAGCCATTGGCATAAAAGAGGCCTCTCCAGCTCAACTCCTAGAAAAAATTCTCGTAAACAAGCTTGTACTTGGTCCGAAAGATAAAGATATGTTAGTTATGTATCATGAGTTTGAATACATGCTTCACGAAGAAACTTACAATATCACATCATCCATGGTAAATATTGGTGAAGATCAAGTTTACACATCCATGTCGAACACAGTGGGCTTGCCTGTCGCAATAGCTGCAAAAATGATTTTACAAGGTGAGATTTCGCAGAAAGGCGTTACACTTCCGATTGAAAAAGATGTCTACGGACCAATATTAAATGAGCTTTCGAAGTATGGAATTCGCTTTGAAGAGCAAGAAACTAAAATCAATCTAAAAGCAACCGTTTAATTACGAAATTGAAACGCGCAGATTGCTTATCTTTGTGCCGCAAAAGCGCCAAATAAAATGTCAAAAGACAAATTTACCGTAACAGCCGCCTTACCCTATGCGAACGGCCCCTTGCACCTCGGTCACGTTGCCGGAGTGTATTTACCTGCTGATATATTTGTTCGTTTTTTACGCATGAATCAACATGATGTCGCTTTCATCTGCGGCAGTGACGAGCATGGCGCCGCAATAACATTGCGGGCAAAAAAAGAGGGCGTTTCACCTCAAGAAATAGTAGATAAATACAATGCTATCATTTCTAAATCATTTAGAGATTTCAATATCTCATTTGATATCTTCCATCGCACCTCTTCTGATATTCACCACAAGACATCTCAAGATTTCTTTCTGAAACTGCATGAAAAAGGTAAGTTTACAGAAGAAACCTCAGAGCAATATTTTGATGAAGATTTTCAGCAATTTCTTGCCGATCGATACATCACTGGAACTTGTCCAAAATGTCATAATCCAAATGCTTATGGGGATCAGTGCGAAAAATGTGGAACAGATTTAAGTCCAACAGAACTAATTAATCCCAAATCGACCCTGAGCGGAAAAACCCCTGTTCTCAAAACAACGTCCCATTGGTATTTGCCTATGGCCCTTCATGAAAATTGGTTGCGCGAATGGATTAAAGAAGGGAAATTAGACGGGGTGCAGCAACATGATTCTAAAATGTGGCGGAACCAAGTAATTGGTCAATGCATGTCTTGGATCGACGGCGGATTGCATTCGAGAGCAATGACAAGAGATTTGGACTGGGGAGTGAAGGTTCCTTTGCCAAATGCAGATGGGAAGGTACTCTATGTTTGGCTAGATGCTCCAATTGGTTACATTTCCGCGACCAAACAATGGGCTCTTGATCAAGGAAAAAATTGGGAAGATTATTGGAAAGGTGATCGAAAACTTATTCACTTTATTGGTAAAGATAACATTGTGTTCCACACAGTGATTTTTCCAATTTTACTAAAGGATCATGGTGATTTAATTCTGCCGGATAATGTTCCTGCCTATGAGTTTTTGAACTTAGAGGGGGACAAATTCTCAACATCCAGAAACTGGGCGGTTTGGCTTCATGAATACATTGAGGCTTATCCTGAAAAAGAGGACGAACTAAAATATGTATTAACTTCTATCGCACCTGAATCGAAAGATTCAGAATTTACATGGAAAGAATACCAAACGCGCGTCAACAGCGAATTAGCTGATATACTCGGTAATTTTGTCAACCGAGCTTTAGTCCTAACACAAAAGTACTACGAAGGGTTTGTTCCAGCAAAAGGAGAAATGACAGCAGAAGACCAACGCCTCTTGGAAGATATGCGCGAGATACCTGAGCGAATGAGTAAGTTAATCTATGCCTACAAACTAAGGGATGCGCAAGCGGAGGCTATGAACTTAGCACGACTAGGTAATAAATACCTTGCCGATCAAGAACCTTGGAAGCTCGTTAAAACTGATCCTAAACGTGTCGAAACAATTATGAACATTGCGCTACAGATTACAGCAAATCTGAGTATTGTTTTGCAACCATTCTTGCCTAAGACCGCAGGAAAAATTGGTGGTTTTCTAAATTTCGAAGCAGGAAATTGGTCTGCAGCAGGAAAAGATGATCAGTTAAGTGCTGGACATTTAATCAATGCACCTGAAATTTTATTCCAAAAAATTGAAGATGATTTAGTTGATTTTGAAGTAAACAAATTAAAGCAAACTAACGAGATGGAGACCTCTTATGAACCTCAAAAAGAAGCAATTCAATTTGATGATTTCACGAAATTAGACATTCGTTTGTGCACTATATTGGAAGCTGAAAAAGTTGAAAAAGCGGACAAACTATTAAAGTTGTTGGTCGATACGGGTATTGACAAGCGCACCATTGTATCTGGCATTTCAGAGCATTACAAACCGGAAGATATTGTTGGAAAGACTGTTCAAGTTTTATTGAATCTTGAACCAAGAAAAATTCGCGGTATCGAATCGCAAGGAATGATTTTAATGGCTGAAGATGCAGGAGGCAATTTGAGTTTTATGATTCCTGAGAAAGGTTTTGATGCCGGAGGCGGCGTGCGGTAAATGGAGCAAGGAACAAGGAGCAATGAGCAAGGAATTATTTGATTTGTTGATCTGCGTGTACATTTCGTCTTTGATCTTTATTCGTTGATTTTTATTCAAGAAAAAATGAACAACCTCATCTCTCCAACCGATCTTCAGCAGCAATTTAACAATGCCGAATTTGTATTAAAAACGCAACAGCAAATTGCGAAGGATTTCGAGAAATTCAATTTAATGTTTGATACAACTTTTCAGCAAATCCCATTAAATAAAGAAGAAATCCAAGAAAAGATTGCAGAACACGTGAGTGAATTAATGAAGGAAGGCGAAACACGCTTGTTGCAATTGCTTTATACGATTGATCTTTCTGAAAAAGAATTTCTGTCCCTGACAACCAAACCTGATTTTTTGAAATTACTATCTGAAAAGATTTTATTTAGAGAAGCCTACAAAGTGTTTTTAAGGGCAAAATTTAAGTGAACAACAAAATATCGCTATCAAAAGAGTTTTATGCCAACTTATCCGATGGCACAAGAAGTTTTATTTTTTCTAGTAATTGCCCTTCAGACCATGGTTTAGAAATAAAATGATCCAACAATTTCTGGCTGATCAAATTTTCTACTACTTCATCATTTGCCTGACCAGAAAGCATAATACAACTAATCCCGGGATACATTTTTTTTAACTTAACTAGAAATTCTGCACCGGTCATTCGAGGCATTTGGTAGTCCG
>CAMATR010000052.1 GCA_945861175.1 Chitinophaga pinensis
TAGAGGAACTTTTGCATGAATCATAAAGGGTCTTCGCTCTTTTCTTACAAGATCAAAAACTTCATTAACAGTTTCATAAGACAATGAAAAGTCACTCCCATCAATTGTTCTAACTTCTATCCCATTGAAACCACGCATGTATTCTGTCATATCTTGTGCGCGTGTCTCGGCAGCGTTGGCTGAAATATCCCAACCATTGTCTTGCACGAGATAGACAATAGGAAATTGTTTCAATGCTGCCATTTGCAATGCCTCAGAAACCTCACCTTCTGTGCAAGATGCATCTCCTAAAGAGCAAATAACTACTGGATTTTGTCCATTGAAATCTTGAGCCAAACCTTGTTTCTCCTTGTATTGAATACCCATTGCTACACCAGTAGTTGGAATAGCCTGCATGCCAGTTGCCGATGATTGGTGCGGAATTTTAGGCATGTCATTGCGATTCAGCGAAGGATGCGAATAATAAGTTCTCCCCCCTGAAAAAGGATCATCCTTTTTAGCAAAAACCTGCAACATCAGTTCGTAAGGAGACATTCCAATACCCAATAGAATACTATCATCTCTATAATATGGCGCCACCCAATCCTGAGGCTTTAGTTGCATTCCAACTGCCAATTGAATAGCTTCATGTCCTCTCGATGTAGCATGCACATACTTCGCCGTCACTTCTTTATTCACCTCGTATTTTTCGGTAAGTGTTTTTGCTGTAAACATTAGACGAAAGGCTTTCAGAAGCACATTCTTATCTACCAATAATTCTTTATTTATTTTTTTTGAAGTGGCAGTTGCCATAAATTGATCTATTTTAATTCAAATATAGGAAAACAAAAATCTAAAAATAAATTGCTTACCAATTCAATTGCTACTTATTATTCTCAATAACATAGTTCAGAACCTTTTCCATAAGATGCACACGATCCTTGCCCATTACATTGTGCTTATGCATTGGATATGGAAAGAAATCCATCTGAATGCCCAATTCTACAAATTTCTTGACCAATGCGTAGTTGTGTTGCATCACTACAACATCATCAACAGTGCCATGGATTAACAATAGATTGCCCTTCAAATTAGCCGCATGTGTCATTAAGCAAGAAGCTTCATATCCTTTTGGATTTTCTTCCGGTCGATCCATATATCGTTCACCATACATGATTTCATAATATTTCCAATCAGTGACAGGCCCTCCTGCAACACCTACTTGAAAAACACCAGGTTGTCTCAACATAAATGAGGTCGTCATAAATCCGCCGAATGACCAACCATGAACTGCTAATCGATTCGTATCCACGAACGGCAATGTTTTAATGTATGAAACTCCTCTTAATTGGTCTTCCATTTCAACCATCCCCAATTGACGATGAATCTGACTTTCATCCGCAAATCCTCGATAACCAGAACCACGACCGTCCAATGTAAATACCAAATAACCTTGTTCTGCCATCCAATACATCCAAAGGTTTGCGCCATCTAACCAAGAATTAGTAACCATTTGTGCATGAGGACCGCCATATACGTAGACGAAAACCGGATATTTTTTTGAAGAATCAAAGTTGCTTGGCTTGATTAATCTTGAGTACAAAGTTGAAACTCCATCCAACACTTTTATTTCTGATGTACCAATTTGAACATCTCCTAATTTATCATAACTCTGAAGTACTACTTTCAACGATTTACCTTTCAATGAAAAGATTTCACTACGATACGCGATTGTATGACTAGAATAGGTATCCAAAAAGTAAACACCGTTTTTAGACAAGCTAAAATCATGCGTGCCATCAACCTTTGTAAGCAGTGATTGAGCGCCAGTTGCAAGATTAACAGAGTAGAACAAAGTATTCATTGCATTCGGACCAGTAGCAGAGTAAAAAACATTTTTTCCATCTTCACTTACATCAACAATATCTTTCACAACGAATTTATTAGCTGTAAGTTGGCGAATTAATTTACCTGAAAAATCATAATAATACAGGTTATTAAACCCATCCTTTTCCGAAATCCAAATGAAATTATTTGATTTTTTTGAAGGAAAAAAAGCTGGATGCTCGGGCTCCACCCATTTGTCATTGGACTCTTCGAATAACGTTCGAATAAATTTTCCTGTTACTGCATCATATAGGTTCAACCACATATGGTTTTGACCACGGTTTACTTCTGCAAGAAGGATGTATTTATCGTCAGGCGTAAATGCTAGGTTTGTTAAATAGTCATCTTCAGCACCTTTTGGATGAATGTAAATAGTTTTGTTCGAAGAAAAATTAAAAATCCCAACGGTTGGTTTTTCAGATGTCTGTCCAGCCATTGGATATTTAATAGTTTGCAAAACCCCCGGAGTTTGTGAAATGTCCAACAGCGGATAATCATGAACCTCCGATTCATCTTTTTGATAAAAGGCAAGGAGGTTTCCAGAATTAGACCAAAATAATCCTCCTGAAATTCCAAATTCGTTTCGAGCAATACTCTGTCCTGACACTATGTTTTTATCAGTATTGTTTGTTATGATGTGTTTTTTGCCATCAGCCATTTGAGCATAAACATTATTGCCAACAGTAAAAGCTATGGACTCTGTTTGTTCATGGAGCAAATGATTTTCAGCTTCTTTTTCTAATCCTTGAAGGAGTTTACCTTTTTTCGCCTTGGTATCATACATATAATAATTACTTCCATCATTCAAATAAAATTGAAAAGCACTTTTCCATGTCATACCTGCAAACGAAGTTAATTCGCTGTTCAAAACTTCGTTTACCTGCTGTATTGTGATCCATTCTTCATCCTTTTTTGAAAGAGCCGATGATTTATAAAGCGTCTGATAGTTTTTACTTAAAAAAGTGTAAGCATCTCCGTCCAACCATTCAAAACCGTAAACCCGGTCAGGACCGAAAGTTCTATATTGACCCAAAACTGCATCTTTGAGTGACAACTCTTTTTTCTGCGAAAAAGTGTAAGAATTTATCCCTAGTAGGATAAAAACGAAACAGTATGACAATTCTTTTTTCATTCTTAAAATTAATTTAATCGACATTTTTCAAAAAAATCAGAAACTGGCTTTCCAATTTTATAACATTTCAATACTAATTCATCTAAGCCATCCTCCAAAACTATTTCAGGTGCGAATTCACAGAAGAAATACCATTGTTTATTAAAAACCAAAGGTTCATCCAGCGCCGCCGATTTTAATTCTGATGGCAAGACCTTATTTTTTTCGCCTAAAATAGTACCGTAAAGTTTTTTAAATTCTTGCGAGTTGCACAACGTTTTGAATTCTTCTGCATTCTGAGCAATTCCTTCTCTGATTTGCTGAATTTCGTCTTTATCAGATTCATATACCCCACCATAAACTCTAAAATATTCAGGACCTATTTCAAAGTAAACCCCATTTATCGCCCTACTCTTTTTGCCTCCTGGCGCCACAACAGCTGATGTTGATAGCTTGTAGGGCGTTTTGTCTTTGGAAAACCGAATATCTCTATTTATTCTAAAAATACAATCTTTGGATTCCAATTCTTTAAAGCGTGAATCTTCAATTGATAGTCTTTCAATTATTACATCAACAAATTTCTTGAAAGGTTCTTTAATAATCAATTCATATCTTTTGCGATTCTGATCAAACCAATCTTTGTTATTGTTCGCTGCCAATTCAATAAAAAATCGAAGAAAATCAGGTTCAAAAAAACATTTAGTCGACATCGCTATTTTTTAAATTAGAACCAAATTTAGCGCTTATTCGCTTGCACAGAATTGTGTATGGATGAATATTCTTACTTTTAACAAAAGATTCGAAATGAAACATGTTTCTTTAAAGAGCATTGAAAATGCCATTGAGCTTGTAGACAACCTTGATGATCAAGGCCTTGAAAAACTTTCTGAAAAATACGCTCTTGCACAGCAAGTATTGTTGAGTTATGTTATGACTGCTCCTGAAGAGTATGAAAATGAGAATCTTGAAGGGTTATTAATCTATTATTTTTGTTTACTTTCTGAATGCTTCGAACAAGAAGGAATAAAGGTAAAACCAATTACAGAAGAACAAATTGACGCTTTTGAAGAGTCCTATTTTCAGATGCTCGATAATTATTTCGAAAATGATGAACAGGAAGTTCTAGAAGACTTTTGCGACCAGCCTGAACTTGCTCAATTCATGGGTATAGAAATCTCTACAGAAGATCAAGACGGTTCAACACTCGATGATGAAACTGCTACACAATTATTCATTGTTACAATTGCCATGATTTCACTCATGAATCAATCTATTATCAATAATTAATTCGTGAAAACTCCAGAGGAGATCGTTGCTGAAATGATGCAACAAGATGCTTTTAGTAAATGGCTAGGTATTGAACTTATCCATATATCCAGAGGTTATTGTGTACTTCAATTGAGTGTAAACAGCGAAATGCTCAATGGATTCGAAATTTTACATGGTGGAATTTCATACTCCCTCAGTGATTCTGCTCTTGCTTTTGCAGCAAATTCATACGGGAATAAATGCGTAAGTATTGAAACTTCCATTTCACACTTAAAACCCGTTCCACCGAAAGAAATTCTCAAAGCTGTTGCTAACGAACTTCATCGGGGAAAATCATTAGCAGTTTATGAAGTATCTATTTTTAATGCAAGAGATGAAAAAATCTCTCTTTTTAAAGGAACTGTTCACATCTCGAAAGAAATCTGGTAGAAATTTCAATTTTCATATGTACGCATAGAATATTTTATTACTTTTAGCTATTGATTATTCAATCATGGCTGACAAAACCAACATATTATACGACTTTTTGATTCGTCATGTTTGGCATCGAATATCTCGCATGTACAATCAAAAAGCATGCGAACACAATATGACAATGTCAATAGGGTTTATTCTAATGATCGTTGACAAGGACGGAACACCAAGCACTCAAATAGGCCCTCGCATGGGAATGGAGCCTACTTCACTCTCTCGTACCTTAAAAGCAATGGAAGAAAGAAACCTTATTAGAAGGCAGCTCGATGAAATTGACAAACGAAAAGTATTGATCTTATTGACAAATGAAGGCATAGAATACCGCAGATTAGTGCGTCAAACTATTCTCGACTTCAATGAAAAAATTCTAACAAAAATTTCTAAAGACAAATTGGACATCTTTTACGAGGTAATTAATCAAATGGATAATTTGGTAGAAGAAGAACTAAAAAGTAATAGTAAAAAATCAAATTCATGAACAGACACATTAAGAAAGTTGCAGTGCTCGGTTCGGGTGTTATGGGATCGCGCATCGCCTGTCACTTCGCAAATACAGGTTGTGAAGTTGTTTTACTCGATATCGTTCCTTTCGAATTAAACGATGAAGAGAGTAAAAAAGGAATAACCCGTGAAAATAAAATTTTCCGTAATCGTATTGTTAACCAATCCCTTATCAGCACACTTTCATCAAACCCCTCAGCCATTTACCGAAAATCATTCGCAAAACGCATTGATATTGGAAATTTCGAAGATGATATGGACAAGATTGCAAGTTGTGACTGGGTTATAGAAGTGGTTGTGGAACGCCTCGATATCAAACAACAGGTATTCGAAAAGGTTGAGAAGTTCCGCAAAATGGGCTCACTTATTACGTCTAATACTTCAGGAATTCCGATTCATAAGATGCTGGAAGGCAGAAGTGATGACTTCAAAAAGCATTTCTGCGGGACCCACTTCTTTAATCCGCCGCGCTACCTTCAATTATTGGAGATCATTCCCACACCTTTAACAGATCCGCAAATAGTTAAATTCCTTATGGACTTTGGCTCAAAAGTTCTTGGGAAGAAAACGGTACTTTGTAAAGACACGCCAGCTTTTATTGCAAACCGTGTTGGAGTATATTCTATTATGGCACTTTTCCATGCCGTGGGTGATCTTGGCCTAACCGTTGAAGAAGTAGACAAACTAACAGGACCCGTGCTCGGAAGACCAAAATCTGCTACCTTCCGAACTTGCGATGTTGTAGGATTAGATACGCTCGTCCACGTAGCAAATGGCTTAAAAGCAAATTGCCCCAATGACGAAGAAAAAACTTTGTTTGAACTGCCGGAATACATATCTAAAATGGTTGAGAACAAATGGTTGGGTTCAAAATCAGGACAAGGGTTTTACAAAAAGGTGAAAACAGCAGATGGAAAAAGTGAGATTCATTCCCTAGATCTCAAAACATTCGAGTATCGCCCTTCACAGAAGGTGAAATTTCCAACATTGGAAATGACGAAACCTATAGACGATCTGAAGCAACGCACGAAGATGCTTTTTATGGGCATGGATAAAGCGGGAGAATTTTATAGAAAATTATTTGGAGGTTTATTCTCATATGTTTCCAATCGATTACCTGAAATCACGGATGATTTGTACAAAATAGATGATGCCCTGAAAGCAGGGTTTGGTTGGGAACTTGGCCCATTCGAAACATGGGACATTATCGGGATGGAACAAGGATTGAAGCTCATCAGTGACGTTAATAAAAATGAAGCTGAATGGATATCAGAAATGAAAAATGCCGGATTCGCTTCCTTCTATAAAATGGAGAAAGGTCAGAAATTGTTTTATGATGTTGCATCAAAATCGTACAAAACAATTCCTGGTACAGAAGATCTGATTATTCTCGATGCACTGCGGAGTGAAAACAAAGTCTGGGGAAATTCGGATGTCACTTTGGTCGATCTTGGTGATGGAATTTTGAACCTAGAATTTCATACAAAAATGAATACTATCGGCGGCGGTGTTATAGAGGGCCTTAATCGTGCTATAGATATTGCTGAGAAGGACTACAAAGGGCTCGTCATATATAACACAGGTCAAAATTTCTCTGCAGGAGCAAATGTCGCGATGATCTTTATGATGGCAATCGAACAGGATTACGATGAATTAAATTTTGCTGTTAAAGCCTTCCAGGATGCCATGATGCGTGTCCGCTATTCCAACATTCCAGTGGTTGTTGCTCCTCACAATCTCGCTTTAGGAGGAAGTTGTGAAATGTCGATGCATGCGGATAAAGTGATAGCTCACGCTGAATTATACATGGGACTCGTTGAATTTGGTGTAGGAGTTATTCCTGGCGGTGGCGGCACGAAAGAGTTCGCAAAACGCCTTTCCGAAGAATTGAAAGATGGAGATATTAAGATCAACCGCATGCGGGAGCGTTTTCTGACTATTGGGCAGGCAAAAGTTTCTACTTCTGCATATGAAGCCTTCGATTTGGGTTACTTACGTCAGGGTATAGATGAAGTGGTAGTGAGCCGTGATCATCAATTGGCTCGTGCAAAGGCAGCTGCCCTAGAACTTGCTGAGAAAGGATATGTTGCACCAAAACGTGAAAAAAACATTGCAGTTATGGGGCAGGAAGGCTTAGGAATCGTCTATGTCGGAGCCAATTCTATGTTTTCTGGAAATTATATGTCTGACCATGACCGTGTTATTTCTGAAAAGCTAGGTTTAGTTTTGTGCGGGGGAGATCTTAGCGAAAACACAGTGGTTTCTGAACAATACTTGTTGGATCTGGAGCGACGAGCGTTTGTTGAACTTTGTGCCGAAAGAAAAACACTTGAACGTCTAGAAAGTCTTGTTAAATACGGTAAAATTTTAAGAAATTAGAAATGAAACAACATGCATATATTGTAGCTGGCTATCGTTCAGCAGTGGGAAAAGCAGGAAAGGGAGGATTTCGCTTTTACAGACCGGACGACCTCGCAGCGGACGTGATTAAACATTTGATGGCAAGTATCCCTCAATTAGACAAAGATCGTGTGGACGACGTTATCGTTGGAAATGCCACGCCGGAGGCAGAACAGGGATTGAACCTTGGAAGAATGATCTCTTTGATGGGATTGAACACAGACAAAGTTCCAGGAATGACAATCAATCGTTACTGCTCATCAGGATTGGAAACTATTGCAATAGCCACAGCAAAAATTGAAGCAGGAATGGCCAATTGTATCATTGCTGGTGGTGCTGAATCTATGTCTATTATGGCGATGGGTGGATGGCGAATTGTTCCGAATTCAAAAGTCGGAAAGGAAAATCCTACATGGTATTGGGGAATGGGATTAACCGCAGAGGCTGTCGCAAAACAATACAATTTGAGTCGTGAAGAACAAGATGCATTTGCATTGCACTCGCATGAAAAAGCTATTGCTGCAATCAAGTCGGGTAGATTCAAAGACGACATTGTACCGATTGAAGTGGAGCGTATTTTCTTAGATGCCCAAGAAAAACGTCAAGTTGAAAAATATACTGTTGATACGGATGAGGGTCCGCGCGCAAGCACTCTTGAGGCTTTAGGTTCTTTGAAGCCGGTATTTGCAAATGGTGGTTCGGTAACGGCTGGAAACTCGTCTCAAACCTCTGAT
>CAMATR010000053.1 GCA_945861175.1 Chitinophaga pinensis
AGGCACTATAGGTGACGTAATTTCCAGATAACTGGGGCCATTCGTTACGATAGTTCAAAGCAAATCTTGGACAACCATGGGAACCAGCAAATGCCGGATTCAAATAGAGTGGATTAGCGTAGAACTGAGTAAACGTGGGGTCTTGTGCAAATGCATCCCGAATTGCAAAAAGTAATAGTAAAATAATTAATCGTTTCATGGTTTCATTTATTGATTTAGCAATCGCTGACCAACCCTACTTGGTTTAGTTAAAAAACGCAACGTAATTTGATGCGAAAGATTTTTCGAGCTATAAAGTTGCGAATTCGTAAAATCTGCATTGTATTGCAGCATAAAGCGCTTAAATTTAATTCCAACTGATGCTGCAGGTTCAAGCTTAGACGAAATGGCACCACCAACATTTAACCAATAGCATGTGAAATTAAAGCCCGCCCAAGCTTCAGCCAACTGATCTTCTTTTTGATAAACGAGATAGGGTGACAACATGATTCTTTGCTTAGACGACTGATAATCCGTTCCTACACTTGCGACAAAATGTTTAGGCGCTCTTCTTGGATCTGCGATATCTAGAGAATAGATATTATCAAAATGTTTAAAAATATTATCTTGCTGTATACTGGCATAGAACCATTTGGTATTCACCATCAATCCTAGCCCTAGGTCCCGATACCAGAGCGTACGACCAACTGGCTGTTGACCCAAACTATAAAATTGCTGAGCATTCATTCGATCCAATTCAACCATTGAACCTGATTGAATTGTCGTTCCAAGCATTTTAGAACCCATTTTGAATCTAACTGCTGGTTGCAGAACAATTTCTCTTGAGATTGATAATTTTGGGGAATATGTAAATGATGCTTGATAATTTTCAATCAAACCATTGCCATAATAATTATGATTTAATTGGAAGCCTACTCCTCCTCTAGCTGCATATGAATAGCCATCAACAGAAATCTGATTTATGAATTGCTGATTGGATTTACCCAACCACTGAGCGCGAGAAACTGTTTGTACACGTGTTGCAAGAAAGGTGCCAACCGCAGCAAAATTAACATCGTTGGACTGCATTCCAGGAACATGGTAATATGGATCATTCAAATTTTTCAAAGCTACCGGATTATCGAGCATTCGCTGCAACCTTCTAGTTAGAATTCCAAGTCGCGAACTAACCGATAAATGATATTCGGAAGTAGCGAATTTTTTCTGATTATGAATACTTAAAATAGTTCTTGAAACATCTGATTCTTTATTTGTAATGTGGATTGGAATCGCTTTATGAATTTTTAAAGAATTACTTTTTTGTGATGAAATTTCTTGACTTTTAAACAGGTCAGTTTCTATTAATTGATTTGTAAAATCACTTGCTGGAATTCCCAAAGTAAGTGGATATATTAAGCCGCTATTTTGAGGTGCATTTGTAATTGCAGGAATTGGCTCATCAAATTCTGATTGTATGGACTCATTTAACTCATCAGCTTTTGAATTAACGGATGACTTATCATTTAACTTAGACAACTTATCCGACTGTTTAGTGTCAGCATGATTGAAGCTTAAATCAATTGTGTCACTTTTAGATAGAAATTTGGATTCAATTTTGAATTTAGAAAAATCACCAATCGTTGAATTCATTCCGATAGCTATTAGCCCAAGCATAGAAGTAAAACTCAATAAAGAGTATAATCCGATCGGTCTTCTTTTTCTTAATTTTTGTTTATCTGGGAATTCGTGAATTGAGTCGGAATCCACTTTAGCCATTTCCCAAGCATTGAGTTCAACATCGAGTTCGGGATGCATAAATAAAAAAGCCTCAAGCTGTGCTTTCTGCTCAGGAGATAGATTCCCTTCCATTAGCTCAAAGAGCCAGCGATCTATATTGGAAAATGAAGGATTACTCATGTCAGTTGTGTCAAACCTTTTAACTGCTTTTTAATCTTGTTCCTTGCCCTAAAAAGATAAACTTTGACTTGTGAAGGTGAAAGTAAAAGAATGTTTCCAATTTCTTCATAACTATACCCTTCGAGATCTCTGAGCAAAATAATGCTTTTTTGCACTGGCGGAAGAATACTTACAGCGCGATCGACAACTTGGTTCTTTTCAAACAAATTGAAATCTGCAGACGACTTTTCTGGAATATTTTCATTTCCCAAAAGCTGCATTCGCTGATTTCGATTGATTGTATTAATCATCGAGTTGTGCGCTGTGGTATACATCCATGCTTTTGCCTTTTCAAATTCTACCTTTTTTCGGTTTACCCACAATTTTTCGAAAACATCTTGCACAGCATCCTTCGCATCATCACTGCTTCGCATAAATCTCATTGCAAAGCCAAATAACTGATTACTTAAATCTTGAACGACGATATTATATTCTCTTCTATTCAATTTTGAGGGTTTCGAATACAGTTAAAACAATTTGACTACTGTAAAAGTTACAATGATTTTAATTTACAACGTCATTAATCAGTATAAATATAATAGAAGAAATATCAAATTCAAGGATATACTCTAATAAACTTAGCTTCTCATTAACCTGAGAAAATTAAAATGAATGAAACTCTATTTTCACGCTATTTTTCATATATTTAGAACTAAATATATAACCAGCATTCATGATTAAGACAAAAAGACTTTTCGATATACCTCACTACCAACTAGCAAATCATCCTAGTAACAACATGTTCGTTACCAAAGTTTCTGGGGAGTGGATTGGAGTTTCAACAGAACATTTCATCGATGAGGTCAATAAGGTTTCAAGAGGACTCGTTGCATATGGTGTGCAAGAGGGTGATAATGTTGCTATGGCTTCAACTAATCGATATGAATGGAACATTCTTGATATTGCAATTCAACAGACAGGTGCGGTAGTCGTTCCACTCTATCCAAATATCTCGGAAGGGGATTATAAGTACATTCTAAATAATGCAGGAATAAAGCTGTGTGTAGTTGGAAATGAAGAATTGTTCGGGAAAATAAAAAATATCGAGAAAGAGGTGGAGACTTTACAACATCTTTTCACTTTCGATCAGGTGGCAGAAGCTATTCATTGGACGGCTATTCATAATCGAGCTTCTGAAATAGACCAAAGTGAAATTGACAGACGAAAAGAAAAAGTAAAAGGTGAAGACCTTGTTACAATAATTTACACTTCAGGAACAACCGGAAATCCAAAAGGCGTAATGCTTTCTCACAATAATATTCTTTCCAATGTTGCCGCATGTCAGCCAGCAATTCCTGCTGATAGCAATTCAAAAGTGTTAAGCTTTTTACCCGTATGCCATATCTACGAGCGTATGCTGCACTATCTCTATATGTATATTGGGTGCTCGATACATTTTGCTGAATCCATGGATACAATTGGTGACAACATTCGAGAAGTTAAACCAGATGTATTTACGGCAGTGCCTCGTTTAATCGAAAAAGTATATGACAAGATTATTGCAAAAGGTGATGACCTGACAGGTATAAAGCGAAAACTTTTCTTTTGGGCTGTATCTTTAGCCGAAGAATTTGAATTGGATGGAAAAGGTCTTTTATTCAAAATTAAACTAGGAATTGCACGGAAGCTAATTTTCTCAAAATGGCAAGAGGCTCTCGGTGGAAATGTTCGAGCAATTGCTTCTGGGAGTGCCGCTCTCCAGCCAAGACTAGCTCGCATCTTTATGGCTGCTGGAATTCCAATTCTTGAGGGTTATGGATTAACGGAAACATCTCCTGTGATTTCTGTTAATCAATTTGACAAGGGAATTAAATTTGGCTCTGTTGGCACCCTCATTGAAAAAGTAGAAGTTCAAATTGCTGAAGATGGCGAAATACTAGTGAAAGGACCAAATGTAATGCTTGGTTATTATAGATTACCTGAAGCAACGAAAGAAGCGATTGATGCGGATGGGTGGTTCCACACTGGTGATATTGGAACCTTTGTAGATGGTAAATTTTTAAAAATTACTGATCGGAAAAAAGAAATTTTCAAAACTTCAGGAGGAAAATATATTGTCCCACAAGCAATGGAAAACAAATTCAAAGAATCCCGTTTCATTGAGCAAATCATTGTAATTGGTGAGAATGAAAAATTTCCTTCAGCATTGATAGTTCCAAGTTTTGCGTTCGCCAAAGAATGGGCTGCTAAAAAAGGAATTGATATTGGAGATGGCTCAAATAAATCTATTTCTGAAAACACTCAAGTTGTGGAGCGCATTCAGCAAGATGTAAATAATTTCA
Source organism: Chitinophaga pinensis (assembly GCA_945861175.1). Taxonomy (GTDB): domain Bacteria; phylum Bacteroidota; class Bacteroidia; order Flavobacteriales_D; family Crocinitomicaceae; genus M0103. The sequence goes on from CAMATR010000053.1 coordinate 4,218, forward strand.
ATAAAGAATTGGGGAACTGGGAACAAATAAAGAAATTCGAACTACTCGACCATGAATTCTCAATTGATGGAGGAGAATTGACTCCAACATTGAAATTGAAACGTAAAATTATTTTAGCAAAATATCAGACTGAATACAAACGTATTTATTCCGAATAGTAAATTATTGTTGTTTCTATTGCTATTGGTCGCATTTACAATTTAATAGTTTGATTTGCATCAGGCAATCTTACCCCAATTTGGTTTTGAACGGAGGACTTCACTCAAGATCAATTTCAAAGTAGCGTGAACAGGTTGTTGTAATTCAGGATCAAGGCCCAATATCTTGCGGGCTTCTTCCCTTGCCAGAATAACTAATTGCTGATCTTTAGCGAGATCTGCAATTTTAAGGTTCAACAGACCGCTCTGCTGGGTTCCCATTAAATCTCCTGGGCCCCTTAATTGTAAATCAACTTCTGCTATTTCAAAGCCATCATTCGTTCTAACCATTGTTTCCAATCGTCTCAATGTATCCTTAGATAATTTATCTCCCGACATTAAAATGCAATAGGATTGTTCTGCTCCTCTTCCCACTCTACCGCGCAACTGATGTAATTGCGACAAACCAAAGCGCTCTGCACTTTCAATAATCATAACAGATGCATTGGGAACATTCACTCCAACCTCTATAACTGTTGTTGCAACCATAATTTGGGTTTCGCCTTTCACAAAACGTTGCATTTCAAAATCTTTTTGCTCTGCTTTCATTTGTCCGTGAACAATACTTACGCGGTAATCTGGTAATGGAAATGCCCTTGAAATAGCTTCATAACCTGACATTAAATTATTGAAATCCAAGGTCTCCGACTCATTGATTAATGGATAAACAATATACACTTGTCTACCAAGTTTGATTTGTTCCTTCATAAATCCAAATACACGCAAGCGATAACTTTCATATCGATGTGAAGTTGTAATTGGTTTTCTACCTGGCGGTAATTCATCAATCACAGAAACATCAAGGTCACCATAAAAAGTCATGGCTAGTGTCCTTGGGATAGGTGTGGCTGTCATGATTAACACATGAGGTGGAATTGTATTTTTACGCCACATTTTTGCGCGTTGAGCAACCCCAAAACGGTGCTGCTCGTCAATTACTACAACACCCAAATTAGAAAATTGAACGACATCTTCTAGCAATGCGTGTGTACCAATTAGAATGTGTATACTTCCATTCTCAAGTCCTTCATGGATGATTTTTCGGTTTTTCTTTTTTGTAGACCCTGTCAATAGTTCCAAGTTTACCGGTAATTCCTTGATGAGCTCTTTGAGTGTTTCAAAATGTTGTTGTGCAAGTATTTCAGTTGGCGCCATTAAAGCTGCCTGAAACCCATTTCCAATTCCAATTAACATTGTGAGCAAGGCTACTAATGTTTTGCCACTTCCCACATCTCCTTGAAGTAAGCGATTCATATGATGTCCTGTGAGAAAATCCTTACGGATCTCTTTCAAAACACGTTTTTGTGCACCAGTCAGCTGAAATGGCATAAAATGATTATAAAAATCATTAAATACCTGACCAACCTCCTCAAAAACAAAACCCCTTGATTTGCGCATTCCGAGTTGCTTTCTAAGTAACAATTCCATTTGCAAGAAAAATAACTCTTCAAATTTTAAACGAAGTCTTGCATGAATATAATGAGGTTCGTTCTCGGGCTTATGAACGAAAAAATAGGCGGACTCGCGCGAAATCAATTTGTTTTCTGAAATTAAGTATGTCGGAAGTGATTCAGGTATTTTCCCTTTTATTTGCATAACAAGTGCAGCCGTTAACTTTTCAATTCCTTTGGAATGGAGCCCTTTCGAAGAGAGCTTTTCAGTTGAGGAATATACAGGTTGTAATCCTGATTTTTGACTAACATCTTTCCATTCTGTTAACTCAGGGTGCGGAATACTCCAAGTGGCACCATACAGTTTTGCTTTCCCAAAAATTTGGTATTCACTTCCTATCTTCAACAACGGTTTGATCCATTTTCCTCCTTGAAACCAAACGAGATCTATTACTCCAGACTCGTCCTGAAATTTTGCTGAGAGCTTTTTATGTCTCGCTGATCCGCTCTCACTCACTTGTATTATTCTCCCTCGTATTTGAGCAAAACTGTCAAGATAAATGAGTTCATCAATACGATTGTATTTTGATCTATCAATATAACGAAAAGGGAAATAATTCAATAAATCACCAAACGTAAATATACCAACTTCAGCGCGCAGTAATTCAGCTCTTTGAGGGCCAACTCCCTTAAGGAATTCAATTGGTGTTAGAAGAAAATCATTCACAGAATAAAATTAGAAAATCTTGGGCAGTAGAGCATATTGAATAGAAGGATAAAAAAAAATCCCACTTATTAAGCAGGATTCTCATGTTATTTACTTTTTCCAAAGGCCGCCATTCCCTTATCCAACCATTTTTTGAAGACTGCTGGGTCATGATGATTTTGATAATCTGCAGAACCAATGTTAATGTCCTTTCCGTCTGGATATTGCATTACATAATATGGTTGTGATGACATTTTGTATTCGGTAATTTGTTTAGCTGTCCATTTGTTTCCTATCGTTTCAATTTTAAAAGCCCTTCCATTGACATCAATTGAAGATTGTTCATTTTTGGGGAGTTTTGTTCTTTCATCAACATACAAGGATACAATCACGACATCATTTCTAAGGTATTCAATTATTCCAGGCTGCCCCCAAACTGTTTGCTCCATTTTTCGACAATTGACGCAGCCCCATCCAGTAAAATCGACAAATAAAGGTTTATTCACTTTTTTAGCATATGCCAGTGCTTTATCGTAATCATTGAACGCCATTGTTCCTTGCGGCCCTTCGTGCATTCCCTCTACATTTTCTTTCGTTGATGCCGACACCGCATTTCCTCCTCCTAAACCTTTTGGTGATTCTGCATAAAAATCTGGCGGCAAAAAAGCATTTACCAGTTTTAAAGGCGCGCCCCACATTCCTGGCAATAAGTAAATCGTAAATGCCAATACAAATGTCGCCGTCATTGTTCGTCCAACAGAAAGGCGATCTATTTCGCTGTCATGTGGAAGTTTGTATTTCCCAAAAAGATAAAGTGCAAGTGCTGCAAAAATCGCCACCTCAATAGCTATAAAAATTTCTCTTTCTAACAAATGCAATTGCAAGGTCGTATCAACTGTTGATAGAAATTTAAAAGCAAAGGCAATTTCTAGAAATCCTAGAAACACTTTTACCACATTCAACCAACCTCCAGAGCTTGGCAATGAATTCATCATTGCGGGAAAAATTGAGAAAAGCATAAACGGCAACGCTAATGCCAAGCCGAATGCAAACATTCCAATTAGAAGTGCTGTGCTTCCACCTTCGGCAGATATTCCAACTAATAAAGAACCCAAAATTGGTCCGGTACATGAAAAGGATGCCAAAGAAAGTACGAGAGCCATAAAGAAAATACCTACAACGCCTCCTTTGTCTGCTTTCGAATCTGCTGCATTTACCCATGATGACGGCAATTGTATTTCAAACGCCCCCAAAAAAGACATTCCAAATACAAACAACATTAGGAAGAAAAAGAGGTTGAACCAAACATTGGTTGACATTTCGTTTAACAAACTGGAGGAACCTGTGACCACTACAAGTAAGCCCAATAAAACGTGAATTGCCACTATTGAAAATCCGTAAATGAGTGCATTTTTTATTCCATCCGCCCGTGACTTACTTCTTTTAGTGAAAAAGCTAACAGTCATTGGTATCATGGGAAAAACACAAGGCATAATCAAGGCTGCAAATCCACTAAAAAATGCCAACAGAAATACTAATGTCAATGATTGACTCGATTCCTTTTTAGAATTTTGATTATCATCAGAAACTATCTTTTCCTCGGCTTTTTTTACCTCTGGTTCTTTCACACTATCCTGCTTCGATAGGTTCTCCTCATTAAATGCTGCTTCCTCTTTAGTTTCAGCATCCAATTCCACCCCTTTGACTTTCAACTTGAAACTTACAGAATAATCAGGTAAACATTTTACGTCGTTACATGTCTGAAAACCAAAAGTGCCTTGTAATTCAAAATCTTTTTCAGAAAGGACTTTTATTTTGCGCTTTAATGTAA
>CAMATR010000054.1 GCA_945861175.1 Chitinophaga pinensis
ATTCCGATTTTTCCAGATGAAATGGATTATAAACAAGGAAAGGGCACCTTTAAATTTGAACAAAAGTTACGTCAGAACGGTATCACAGAAAAGCTAGACGACTACAGAGGCTCAATATTAAAAAGTAAATGGCGGTTGAAGAGATAGAAAAGAGGAGTTTTTTGCTAAGCGCAAATTAAAATTTTAATTTCTGTAACTTTTTTGTGTCTAGATTTGTTTTAGAAAGGCTATGAGAACGTACTTTTTTTTACTTTTTTTCTTGATTGAAGGCAATATATATGCTCAACAAGACCCATTTTACTCTCAGTTTTGGAACACCCAGCAAAGATTTAATCCCTCGGTTACAGGGATGAAGGAACAGAATGAATTGCACGTTTTGGCAAGATGGCAGTGGGTTGAAATAAGCGGCGCACCAAAAACACAATTGATAACCTATGGTTCAAAACTCAATAAATTAAATAGTGGCATTGGTTTTGTCTATGAACACGATCAAACAGGATTTTTAAGAAACCATAATGTAAAAATGAATTATGCATACCATCTAAAATTCAAAGACGCTCATCATCTTTCTTTTGGTGTTGCGGCAGGAACAAATATTCAATCACTAAACGGACTTTTGATATTTCCGGACACTTCCATTGCATATAATGATCGAGGGGTGGGCTTTACCTCTGACCTCGGGATGTTTTACACATTCAAAAGATTTGATTTAGGCCTGAGTCTCACTAGAATAGCTGAATCGCGCGCTTTACCAATGTCTAAAGGAATGCCACATTATTACCTTTATATGGGACATGTTTTTGGAAAAAAGGAAGGATTACAGATTAAACCACAGGTATTTTACCGTTACAATAATGGTTTTGCAGCGTTCGATCTTAACACACTATTTGCCTACAGGTCAATTTATCAGTTAGGCTTAACTTTTCGAAACGGAGATTCTTACGGGATAACGGCAGCTTATACATTCAAAAAAATTCTCAATATCTCCTATAGTTATGATACAACCGTTTCCAAATTGAATAATGGTGTCGCTGGAGGCTCACATGAAGTTCATTTAGGACTCTGTTTAAAACACAAAAGCAGCAAAAGGAATAGTGCTGCAGAATGAATAGACCTTTTTTATGGTCAATGTTGTTGCCCTGCTAATTGATGTTAATGTTATGGGAAATCGTTTTAGTAAGAGACTTTGAATTCGCCAATAAAATTAAGTGATAGGCAGCAATCCTTTCTCAATCAATAATTTACCAATTTGAACCGCGTTGGTTGCCGCACCTTTTCTTAAATTATCTGCAACTATCCACATGTTTAATGTATTTGATTGTGATTCGTCGCGGCGAATACGGCCAACGAAGACATCGTCTTTTCCTTCAGCATATTTAGGCATGGGATAAGAAAAAGTGCTTGGATCGTCTTTTAATGTGATGCCGGATTGTTGATTCAGGATACTCCGTACTTCGTTTAGATCAAAATCATTTTCAAACTCAATATTAACCGCCTCAGAGTGTCCGCCCACCACGGGGACTCTAACTGCTGTTGCGGTTACGTTGATTGTGGGATCCAAAATTTTTTTTGTCTCATTGGTGAGTTTCATTTCTTCTTTTGTGTAGCCATTATCCAAGAAAGAGTCACATTGTGGAATACAGTTCTTGTCAATAGGATAGTTGTATGCCATTTCACCTGAAATCCCTTCACGTTCATTTTCCATTTGTTGAACTGCTTTAACTCCGGTTCCGGTAATAGATTGATAGGTAGAAACAACGACACGCTTGATTTTATAAGCTCTATGAAGAGGGGCCAAAGCAAGTACTAACTGAATTGTACTACAATTTGGATTCGCAATTATTTTATCCTCTTTCGTTAGCAGATTTCCATTTATTTCAGGAACAATTAATTTTTTGGTCGGGTCCATTCTCCAAACAGAGGAGTTGTCAATTACCGTAGTTCCTGCCGCTGCAAATTTTGGTGCCCATTCCAATGAAGTCTCTCCTCCGGCAGAGAAGATGGCCACATCTGGATTCATTTCAATTGCTTTAGCTAAGCCAACCACTGTGTAATGAATACCTCCGAAACCTACAGATTGTCCAACTGATTTTGCGGAGGCTACAGGGATGAGTTCGGTTACCGGGAAACTCTGTTCACGCAATACTTTTAACATCACATTTCCCACCATTCCGGTGGCGCCCACAACTGCAACTTTCATAATAATTTCTTCATATAAATTAATTGTCAAAATTAGTATATTTAGCAGCAAAGAGTTCGACTAATGAAATACTTTTTTGTTTTGTTTTTTATCGTCTTGTCCTTGTCTGTAAATGCCCAATTTACTGAGGATTTTTCGGATGATAATTTTTCTAGTGCACCTGCATGGCAAGGGGATGATTCTGTCTTTACGATTGTGAATGTTGCGGGAAACAATAAATTACGTTCGAATAAGTCTATCCCTAATACAACTTTTTATCTTTCTACAGCAAACACCATTTCGACTAATTGTCAATGGGAATTTTGGACCAACCTGCAGTTTAATACTTCTAGTGCAAATTACGTTGACATATATTTAATGGCTGATCAAGCGAATCTTTTGACAGCTGGTTTGAATGGTTATTTTGTTCGAATTGGCGGAACAACGGATGAAATTTCACTTTTTAAAAGGGTAGCGGGCACAGCGACGAAAATTATTGATGGGGCAGATGGAGTTACAAACACTTCTAATAACACGTTGAAAATAAAGGTTAAAAGAACTTCTGCGAACGATTGGACCCTTGAGCGGGATATTACAGGCGTCGGAACCTCCTTTTTTGCTGAAGGCTCAGTAAATGATGCATCAGTAAATACAAGCACGCATTTTGGTGTTGCTATTACGCAATCCACGACAAGCTTTATTTTAAAGCACTTCTTCGATGACTTTTATGTTGGACCGATCATCTATGATATAACACCGCCTGTTTTACTTTCAGCCTCCGTTGTCAATTCTACATCGGTGGATGTTTTATTCAATGAGGCATTAGATTCAGCTATCACCTCCGTAGTGTCAAATTATTCTCTCTCTCCAGCATTGGCTATTAGTTCCGCAACAATTGATGGGTCTAGTCCTTCTTTAGTGCATTTACTTTTAAGCGCAGCAATTTCAAATGGCACAACCTATACGCTTTCAACAAACAACATTACCGATATCTCGATGAATGTTTCTGGGAATCAATCTACTCAATTTACCTTTATAGTAGGCGAATTGCCGGTCAAAGGAGACATTATTATTAATGAGTTTATGTGTGACCAATCACCAGTGGTTGGTTTGCCTGAAGTTGAGTACATTGAAATCTATAATAAGAGCAATAAATATTTTGATTTGACGGGTTGGAAAATTGGTGATGCTTCTGCCGATGGTACTTTGCAGTCTGGATGGCTTTATCCTGGCGAATATAAAATATTATGTTCCAATTCTAATGCAGATACTTTCGCCATTCAGGCCATAGGAGTAACAAGTTTCCCAAGCCTAAATAATTCAGGTGACGACATAGTGTTCAAAGACAATAATGGAAATTTGCTGGATAAAATAACTTATTCAGATGATTGGTACCAAGACCCAGCAAGAAGTGATGGGGGCTATTCGATTGAATTAATCAACCCGAATGACCCTTGCTCGGCTTCAGATAATTGGATTGCAAGCAATGCCTCGTTCGGCGGAACTCCGGGGGCTCAAAACAGTGTTTATAACGTCACCCCTGATGCCCAAGCTCCAGAAATCATAGATTTAATTGCGGTGGCACCAAATTATCTTGAAATCTATTTTTCAGAGGGAATGGATTCGACAGCATTAGAAAATGCCATTTTCTCCACGAATCCTTCACTCACTATTGTGAATAATTTTGTCCCTACGTCAGGATCAAATACTTCTACAATTGAATTCTTAGAGAACATTGAGGGAAGTCAGGTCTATTTAATTTCTATTGAGAATGTCGCTGATTGTTGGGCGAATAACACCTCTTTAAACGGGGTATTTGCCTTGCCAGAGCTTGCACAACTTGGAGATGTTGTAATTAATGAAATTCTATTTGATCCATATACAGGAGGCTACGATTGGATTGAAATATATAATACGTCCGACAAGTTGTTGGATCTTCAAGATTGGAGTTTAGCTAATTACGATAATGATACGATTGCAAATCAAAAATTTATAACAGATCATTTTTATCTTCCCAAAGGGGGCCATGCTGTTTTAGGGAAGGATTCCGTTTTTGTAAAACAGAATTATATGTCTGCTGTAACAGGTAGTTTTGTCTATTGTGAAACACCTAGTTTCAATGTCGATTCAAGTTCTGTTTATTTGATTTTCAATAACCAAGTTATGGACAAGGTGTCCTATTTAGCAGATTGGCATTTTCAACTTTTGGACGTAACGGATGGGGTTTCTTTAGAAAGAATCGATCCATTTGGTAATTCTAATAATTCATTGAATTGGCATTCGGCAGCTGAGGCGATTGGTTTTGCAACCCCCGGGGGCAAGAACTCTCAATATAGACCGGCTCTTTCTTCTGGTGATTTTAGTTTTAGCTCAAATACCGTTTCTCCTGATAATGACGGATTCGAAGATGTTTTGCAGATAAATTACGAGATGAATGAAACAGGGCTTTTAGCCACATTAACTATCTATGACGACAGGGGAAGAATAATCAAATCATTGGTTAAAAATGAACTGCTAGGAAGCAGCGGTACCTTCAATTGGGACGGGGTAATTGAAAACGGAGTGAAAGCAAGTATTGGGACCTATGTTGTAGTATTTGAAGCGTTTAAGGTAGATGGGGCATTTATGTTTGCTAAATCAAAAGCATTTGTTGTCGCAGGCAAGCTTTAAAAGTGATTACTTTGTACCTAAATTAGAAAGTAATACATGAATCTTCTTCCTGGATCAAAAGGCTGGATTAAAAAATACTTTGACCTTGTGTCAAGGGGGAAAATAGACACTTCTGTGAGCATCCCTGAAAAGCTCGACCAGGAATCTTTTATTTACGGAGCTTTGGGTAAAACAGGTATAACTTTCGGCTATCCTTCTTCGCTCCTTTTTGCAAATGAAATTAATGATTTAAGATGGACTTCAGAAGAAAAGCTGAAGCTACTTCTTTTCGAGGCACACTTATTTGTTTTTAAAATTCTTAAAAAGGAAGAAGAGTTTAACCTACAGCACTTCACCGAGGAAATGGTTACTTTCTATGGACAACATAACGCCTATTCGATTAGTAAGTTATTTACTTTTTTCTTAAAAGAGACCCAGGAAGAGAAGTTAGAAGATATTCTTTCAAAACGTGTAGATATTCGTTTGAATTTGTTGGAAAGCAAGTTTTGGATCAATTATGTTAGTAATGCCTTCATCTATTTGGATGTAATCTTATTTCATCAATATTTATCGGATAAGAAGAACACGATTTATCAGTATGATGAATTGGCCATGAACGCACTAACCGCAATAACCTTGGCATCTTATTCAGATGGATTAATAGAAGAAAAAGAGCGCTCAATATTTAAGATGTTTTTAGTGTCAGCTAATTTATCCGACGCGCACCGTTCTTTAGCTGAATCACGTTTTGAAAATGGAGGAACTTTCAGTGATTTTAATAGTCAGATAAAAAAGAATCAGCTTGGCAAACGTTTTTTATTGGATCTTTCTGCTTTCATCATTTTTTCTAATCATGATGCAGTATCTGAGGAAATGCAGTACTTAAAAGCGCTGTGTGATTATCTAGGATTTGGAGAAAAAGAATTGAACGAATCTTTGGCTTCAACAGAACAGTTTATAATTAATAATCATGAGAAAATACCTTTTCTAGCGAGCTCCTCCTCCATCGAAAAAGTTTATGGTAGTTTATCAAAAAGATGGATTAAAATTCTTGGAAGGAATAGAGATAAGTTAGCAATAGAACTTAAACAGAGCAAAGAATTGGTATTTCTAATTAAGAAATCAGCCACGAAAGAATTGACAAAAAAAGAAAAAGAAAAGGTAAAAGAGCAATTCAAGGATATTGTTAAAACCATGCCTTCCCTTGCTATTTTTTTATTGCCGGGCGGGGCCTTTTTATTACCTCTTGTTTTAAAAGTTATTCCAGATTTGGTTCCTTCCGCTTTTCGGGACAACGAATTGGAAAAGATGGAATAAATACCTTTTCTTTATTCGCAGATATTGTTTATCCATAAAAGCATTTCTTGTAATACTTTTTCTGAAAAGGTCTCTTCAAGTTCTCCATACTCATCAACTGTGCAGCGGTTACATTTTTGGAACAAGTGATTGAGACTATCTATTAGAATTATTTTTGATTGTGTTTTTGAACCATTGGAAAAGTTATTTAGGAAGCCTTCTTGACTCTGCTTCGCTGGAACCTGAATGTCTTCGACACCATTGATAACCAAAATGGGCAGTTTGACTTTTTTTAGATAATGCTTTGTTTCGAATTGTACAAACTGACTTCCCCAATCGTTGTTGAGTAATAGTTGAATGCTAAGTTTAAAGTTCAATAAACTTGAACTTTCCTTGAATTCCATTGGAGCAACCTCATATTGATTGTTCAGAAACGCGTCAAGTTTTTTGGTTCGTTTATTACCTTTGTACCTTCTTAAAATGATACAAGCACCTTCATAAACCCCCTTATTCCATAGCGCCAATTTTTCTGAGGCACCAGATTTTTTTGGAACTATGTATTGTTGTTGAATTAAAACGTCTTCGCCGCTTGTTCCGACGCTAGCAAGTTCTATTAAGAAGGAGATGTGTTTGTTTTTGTTTGCGGCGATTAGAGCATGCATCCCGCCCTCTGAATGACCGATAATACCAATTGGGTTTGCCTTAAAACGCAGATCAGCTTGAAGGGTATTAACACAACTGTTTAAATCATTGCCAAAATCAGTTAATGTTGCTCTAGAATAATTACCAGTACTTTCTCCGAAACCTCGATCATCGAAGCGCAAACAACCAACACCATTTTTTGCTAAATAGTCTGCAATCACCCAAAAAGACTTGTGGCCTAAAATCTCACAATCCCTATTTTGTGGCCCGGAGCCTGATGCTAAAACAACAATCGGAAAATTATTGGTAGTATTTTTTGGAAGTGTTAAAGTACCTGCCAGCACAACCTCACCATTGAAACAGTTTATTTCTTCAATTGAATAATCAAATGGTGCCTTAGGTTCTTGAGGTCGAAGTATTTCTTTTTTAACTTGAATCGTTCTCGTGAAATTGGAAGTCCAACGAATACCACTTTGCTCAAATTTTCCACTGATTGAATCCCCTTCTTTGTAATGTATACCAACAAAACTTAAACGACCAGCGCTCCAGTTGAATCGCAGTGTATCATTTTGAAGATAAATGGTATCGAGGGCTATTTTTCGTGCACTGTTTGCATCAGGCTCCCAGAATTTTGCGCTTAATACTCTTTGGTTTCCTTCTATATTCAGGTCGAGTTGTTTACTCATCCCTAACACTGTAAAACTAGTATGCCATAAACCCTCTACTTGAGCAGATAAAACGGTTGGGAATAAGACAAAAAAAAGGATAAACTTACGCACCATTCGAGTCAATTAATTGTTTGATTAACAAACAGTTTCGTTTGTTGTTAAAGTTTTTTTGAATGAATTTGTTTCGTTTTGAAAAATCTTCTTCGGACAAAACAACGTTTTTCAGACCAATAAAGTGGAGTTTAAAATCTTTAGGATCGTCAGACAAAACACAAAATTCTTCAATGGATGTGCCTTCAATCATTTCTTTATTGGCCAGTATATGGCCAGCGCTGTGAAGACAAGCTAATAGTTTAAGTTTAATACCAGAGGGGACAGCAGTGAATAAAACATGCGTTTGTGCCTCTTGTATGAGTTGGTTGAGTTGTTTTTCGGATGGATTTTCAACTAGCTGCACACCCTCTTTTTTGCAGATAGATATAAGTTGTTTACCAGGCCTTTTGCCTGCTATTATTAATGGGAAGGATTCTTCTAAAATACTTTTTAATGTATTTATGATCCAAATTGCTGCCTGGTTGTTTTCAGGGACAGAAAGGTTTCCGTGAAACAAGGCGTATCTTTTCACTTTTGTATAAGAACCCTCAATGGAGGGAATTGAAGCTGGAAGGATTTTAACTTGAGGATGAAAAATAGCCATTTTATCTGCTTCTTCTTCTTTGATGGGAAGTAAATATGTCGCCATTTTCAAAATTGGCTGATATTTTCTGAGCTTTTGTTCTTCAAGGTAAAAAAACGCCTGTTTTAAAAATCCTGATTGTGTCTTGAGTCCACCATAATATTCATGTTCTATATTGTGTAATCGAACAAAAGTTAATCG
>CAMATR010000055.1 GCA_945861175.1 Chitinophaga pinensis
TATTTAATAAAGTTGAAAGATTAAAATTATATAAGCAAACACTAAATGTTTTAAAAAAAGCAAACATTAAAATTGTAATTAATATATTGGATAACAGTCACTTGCTAAATCTTTTAATGCAAATTAAAAAGTATAATATTAATTTTGAAATTACATTGCCATCAATAAAAAAAGAATTTAACGCTTGGAGTAATAAGATTGAAACTAAAGGTATTAAGGATGAATTATTTTGATGATAAACAAAAATGGCTAATTAATTCTTGGCAAAACCTTTCTGTAAGTTCAAAGGATTATTATACGGCAGATATAATCGAGTGGATAGCGTTCAATGCTATTTGCTACAATCTGAAAACACTCAATGAAGCAAATTAATTACATAGACCTTTTTGCCGGAACATCTGCTTTGTCCGAAGGATTTAAGCGTAATGGTATGAATCCCGTTGCTCATATTGAAATGGATTCCGAGGCATGTCTAACAATAAAAACAAGAGTTGCTTACCATCATCTGAAAGATGAAAACAACCTTTCGGTTTATCACAATTACATCAGCGGAAAAATTACAAGAGAAGAATTATACAGTCATTTGCCCAAAGACAAATCTGATTCTGTAATCAAAACAGAAATTTCTAATGATACTGTGCAAAATATTTTCAGTGTCATTCATTCCAGCTTAAAAAATCAGCAGAACAAAAAAATTGATTTGATAATTGGCGGTCCGCCTTGTCAGGCGTATTCACTAATCGGTAGACATGCGATTGATTGGGTAAATGACAAACGTGTGAGTTTGTATAAGCAGTATGGAAAATTTCTGAAAGAGTTCAAGCCAAAAGTTTTTGTGTTTGAAAATGTTCCCGGTTTGACAAGTGCAAACGGTGGACATTACTTTCAGGACTTGAAAAAGTATTTTGCCAAACTTGGTTACACCACTGAGGACAAAACTTTAAATGCAAAAGATTACGGAGTGTTGCAACACAGAAAAAGAGTAATCATTATCGGATGGAAAAAGAACCTGAGGTTTTCTTACCCCGAAGTTAACAAAATAAATCACAGTTTCACAACGAAAAATATTTTCAGCGACCTTGCAGAGCTGACACCCGGCAAATCAATTCAGAAAGGGAAATACAGGAAAAAGAAAAACGATTATCTGGAAGCGTTTGAATTACGCAACGGAGTTGATTTTTATACGCAACATATTTGCAGACCACACAACGAAAACGATTTGAAGATTTACAAATTTGCGATTGACAATTGGAGCAAAGGAAAGAAGCGAATTAAATACACCGACATTCCTAAAGAATGGCAGACACAAAAAAACATTGAAGCATTTCTTGACCGCTTTAAAGTTGTTGACGGAAATGGAATCTCACACACAGTTGTTGCACACATTGCGAAAGACGGACACTACTACATACACCCAAGCAAAAAACAGTGCCGTTCTATTTCAGTGAGAGAAGCAGCACGAATCCAATCGTTCCCTGATGATTTTTATTTTGAAGGTTCAAGAACAGCAGCGTTCCGACAAATCGGAAACGCAGTTCCGCCATTGATGGCAAATGCAATCGCTAAAGCGATTAAGAAGAAACTTAATCTTCCATAAGACAGATTTCATTTCTGAAAACACTTTCAGCATTATTGTTTAATAATCTTTTTCTGTAAGCATTGTATCTGACGAAAGCCATTCTCACTGGCTTATCCTTACCCAACTTATCACCACTTAACATTATTTCTGCAATCGTCTTTGACACATAATCATTCGGGCTTATCAACTTATCTTCAATTGTTGCGGAAATAAAATTTCCAAAGCCACCACCTCTGCCACCTCTTGATTTTTCTGCCAACTTATCAAGCAATTCATATTTTGTATTTGTATCAAACAATCTCTGTCCGAGAATAAAATATCTTCTTGGAAAAATATCTCTACTCCTTTTCCCAACGCAATGCTCAAAAGTTGCCTTAGCAGGTTTTACAGAATAATCTCCTTTGTCAAAATCCGCCTTTGCTCTCCGCCAAAATGTTTCTTCTTTAAAATAATTCATTGACATCCATCTCCACATTCCCGTATCATAAATTTGAAATCTCCCGAAACCAATTTGCTTTAAGTTTGAATGAAATATTTTTGCCAAGTCAAATTCTAATCTTTCAGGGTTTATTTCTGAATATTTTTTTTGAAGTTGCTTGATTTCTTCTTTAATATTTTTCAAAACCTTTTCTTCAGCGTCAATGATTTCTCCTTGAACATCAAAAGCAATTTTACCAATATATTTATTGAATTTATCTTGATTGAAAATTGTAAATACATTTCTCAAATCAAAGTTAGGAGCATCCCTTTCGGCAGGGGGTTCTAAGAATTCAATAAATTGCTCAATCTTGTTTTTATAGCTTTTCATTTTTTATCTTCTGCTTTTATGATTTTTAAAAGTTCCTTTTTGTAATTGAAGTTTGAGTTTGATTGTAAGCCCTTAAACAAATCTTGCGACAGTTTTAAAAACTCTTTTGTTTGGTCAGGTGAATATTTATCCATCTGAATAATATCAATCAGCTTCAGTTTTGATATTTCACAGTATCGTGAAAACAAATCCAAAACACTTTTATATTTTTTATCAGCAGGGTCATGTCGGCTGACAAAAATCAACCACTTTAAATATGAATCCAGGAAATAAAACATGGACATGATAAAAGTTGTATTCACGGTTTGCAAATCATCTCTTGTAAAATATTCTTTGAACTCCTCTGCATATTTTATTCGTGGAATATCTGTTTCAGTGTCTAAACCTTTTATGTCAAAAACTTTGTCACCAATGTTATCCGGTTCAATAGGAAGATAAGCACCGCCAATATCCTTTCTCTCATCAATTTGAATTGTGATTTCCTCACTCTCTGACAGAATAGAATATTTAGCATTTGCTTTTCGCAAAAGTGTTTTACTATTCCCTTTCTCTCTTAAAACAAAGGCAGAAATTGTAAGCAACTCCTTTACTTCATTCACTGGAATTAGAAAAGAGTAATTCTTTTTCATTCCGATTTCGTTTAATGGAATACGCTTTTGCTCACTGCACCACTTTGTGGTCTTACACCATATTTCTATAACGAGAGATAAAACATCATCTGGCTTTTCCAAATCATCAACAAGAAATTTCAAATCGTTTATTCCGGTTGCACCAGCCCAATGCGTAGAAAGATTAACAGTTAATGTTTCGTGAGAACGAGGAGTAAGTATTTTACCTGAATCAAGTGGATGATTAAAAAGGTTGAGATGATTCTTTTCAGAAATTTTTATTTCATCTTCAATTCCGTCAAGCGAAACTTTTCCTTTTAGAGCAATCAAGTTTGCCCCGGTTTCATATGGCTCAATTAAAATAGTTTTTTCACTCATGATACTTCTTCGGTTTTACCTGATGTTTTAATAATTGGTTTTAGATTTTTGAAACGGGAATTACTATCAATGTTGCAAGTTTTAATTCTCACTGTTAAAGATTCTCCATGAGCTAAAACTATTGACGGACTTTTTCCAGAATCAATTTCAGTTCCTGACTTGTCAAATAACTCAATGTTTTCAAAATCCGGTATTCCGAGATTATCAAAGTCAGTATTTTTTTCACCTTCCAATGATTCAATAAAACTTTTGAATTCAACACGAACATTTTCCGAAACATTTTCAGAGTGAACAAACTTGAATTCATAAATATATCTTCCATCAATAATTTCAGGATTGGTAACACCGTCAGGTGTTCTCATAAAATACAATGCTTTTCCTGTTCCCTCATCTCCGGTTGTTTTTAATCGTGCAAGTTTTTTGAAGATTGAACAAATGTCTTTGTTCGTTGGTTGTGCTTTATCTTCTTTAAATAATTCTTTGAATGCACCGTAAATTCTATCATAAATATCTCTGACAGCTTTGTCAGGTCTTTTCCCTTCAAAGAAACTTAGATAACAAATTGCATAATCAACAGGATTAGAACACCATTTGTTGTGAGCAGGGTTTTCCGCATAAGCAAGATACAAGTCAAGATGTTTCCTCTTGTTTGAATCCATTTCGCTTTGCGAAAGCAAACCGGCAAACAAAATACTTTCAGTTCTGAAATCAGTTGAGTGTTCAAAGAATTTTAAATTGTCATCAAAATTTGTAACAATCATTCCTTTGTTTCGGGCTAATGCAACAGTGTTTTTTGTGCCCCATGAGTTTTCATATTCTTCATCCTCTGTCAAATTCCTTATTACTAAATCCAGTTTGATTCTTTCTTTCTCCGCAGCATAGCGATTAAATTTATTTATGAAACTATCTTGCAAACCCGGAACATCAACTTCAATAGTTTCTCTGATAAATTTTTTATCAGGAGGACAACCACCTTCACACCATTTCAGAATTGCGATTTTAAATGTGAGTTCAGGAACTTTTTTCGTGAGGTAATCTTTATCAACTGAAATACTTTCTGATTCAGATTCAATTACAACTTTCAGTTGTTTATTGTAAATCGGAATAAACCAATTCTGCAAAAGCTGAATTCTGAATTCCCTAAAAACATCTTCAATCGTTGGTTCATCATTCTCCGAGTTTTCAGTAAGTGGATTAAGAAACGGAATCAGAAAAGTGCAACCCGGTTCATTTCTAACTTCTAATCCGAAAACCTTTGCCATTTCATCGGCATCACCATTCACATAAGGGAATGCCTCTGTATTTGGTTTGCAGAACCAACCATCACCGAGATAACTTTCTTTATTCGGCTTGTCATAAAATGGTGCAATCATGCACCGACCCATAAATCTTTTTGAGTGAATTATTTTTCCTTCTGTATCATTCCAGGGAGTTGAGAGTTTTGTGTAACAGAACCAAGTCCACATCTTAGAAATGAAAGTGAAGATTGAACTTCCTTTACCCCATGTTCCACCGCTGTTTGATAATTCCTTTTTACTTTCGTTATTATCATTCTGCCGGAGCAAAGCATTAAAATGTGATTTATCATTTGCACCTTCCTCACTACCCGTAAGTCCGACACAATTTTTTTCTTCAACGACAAGACAAAATGTTTTTTCCTTTTTACCACAAAGAATATCATAACCATCTTTCATTTGAACCTGAACTTCCGGCAAAGCTTCCTCATAAGATTTTTTCAGAAGTGCAATGTGTTCATCACCGAGCAGTGTAAGAAAGTTTTTGATTTCTTCTTTACCCCATTCAATAATTCCAATTCGTATTTCAACAGCAAGTGATTCATCATATCTTGCATCAAGACAATTCTGAATTAACTCACGGACAAAAGTTTTTATGTCATGCGTTCCAAGGTCTTTAAACCTTGGCGGCTTTCTGCTTAAGCTTTTGTTGCTTTTGATTTTTGTGTAGTCCCAGTTTGGTTTCATCAGAATTTGAATTTATTTTTTTCTTTCCGGTTAATTGCATTACCGAAAGAGGCTTTTGTGTTTTTAATTTTTCTTTCTATCGCAGAAAACATTTTGCGGACATCTGCGTCTGTATATTCATAGTTGCTTTTATTTGAGCAGTTCGCCAGACTTTCAAATAAATTTAAAACAGCTTGTGTCCTTCTTGCAGCCACCTTTTCGAATCTTTCCCTTCTGGTTGTTTTGTTGTTCATGATAATTAAAATATAATTTTGCTACAAATATAATAAAGCGCTAATATATAAAGCAATATATATTTTATAATATATTATATATTTTTGATATATGTAGTAAAACCTATGATCTTGTTTTCAATTGGTTAAGCTTAATATCGTTGTAATTACTCTCTTTTCTACAAATTTTTTCTGAGCACCCATTAAAATATTTATTATACTTATTTTACTAAAACCTTCTTTTCTTTTTTAGTATTTTGAAGAAAATGAGAAAGAATGATGAAAAATTACATCCTGTTGTAGTTGAGAAGTTTATGTAATATGTGATTAAACCTCATAATAAAGATTTCTTTTAGGGAATAATAAATAAAAAGAAAGGTTTAAATATGTGTCAATTATTAGGTGTATCGTCAAACAAAGAGGTAAATATAAACTTATCTCTAAAGGAATTTAAACACAGAGGAGTGGCTAATCCGCATGGTTGGGGGTTTGCATTTCTTGAAAACAAAAATTGGTGCGTTATAAAAAAACATACTTCTTTGGCGAACGAGTATGTTGGCGTGTCTCCATTTAATTTTAGGAGTAAAACAATAATTGGTCATGTTCGGTTTGCGTCTTGTGGTGAAAAAATTCATAAAAATACTCATCCATTTAATTTTGATAATTGGGCGTTTGCACACAACGGCACATTGCGCGAGTTTAAAAATTTAATACTTGGCAAATACAAACCTATTGGTAATACGGACTCTGAACACGCCTTCTGTTATTTGTTGTCGGAAATTTATCAAAGTCCTGCAAATGTTGTTGAGATTATAAAAACTGAAACGGTTAAAATTAAAAAACAGGGTAATTTTAATTTTTTGTTATCCGATGGAAAATTTCTTTATGCGCATGGCGACAATTCTCTTTTTTATGTTCAAAGAAAAACTCCGTTCGGTTCTGTTACTTTAATAGACGATGAATATGAAGTTAATTTGTCTGAAATAAAGTCGCAGGATGAGTGTGCGGTTGTTGTTGCAACAAAACCACTTACCAAAGGAGAAGAGTGGGTAAGAATTTCCGGGTTAAAAATATTTAAAGATGGGGTGTTGTGTCAGGTTTAATTTTTTAAAAATAAACTTTTAGTACAATAGATTACGGAAAGAGAAGAATGAAAAAAATCGAGAAGGGGAATCACCCATATAAAACAAAATTAGATTATAAAAAAATGGAGGTAATATTCAGAGAAAATAATTTTTCCGGATATGGCTTCAGCAAAATAAAAACATCCAACGATCGTTTTTATTGGTTTAAAGATAATGGCGGAGATATACTTGCAGTTGCTCACCTGGATAGTGTCCAAAAACCAACTCATTTTAATGTTGATGATTCTAAAAATTCCGACACTATTATCTTTTCACCCGTGCTGGATGACAGGTTGGGTGTTTATTTAATTGTGGAGTATTTGCAAAATTTTAATTTAAAATATGACATACTTTTAACTACTGATGAAGAGAGGCGTGAATCAACAGCAATGTTTTTTGAAAACAACAAGCAATATAATTGGGGTTTTGAGTTTGACAGAAAGGGTGACGATGTTGTTAATTATCAATACAGCGATACTGTATTTAACAACCTGTTAAAGGGGGCGGGTTTTATTATCGGGAATGGTTCTTACTCTGATATTTCTGAATTAGAGCGTTTGGGTTGCAAGTTTTTTAATATAGGATGTGGTTATTATAAATATCATTCGTCTGATGCGTATGCTTCAACAAACGAAATTCATGCACAGGTTGACAGGTTTGTTAATTTTTACAAAAACAACCACAATGTTTTTATGCCACATCCCAAATGAAAACCCTAGCTTACTTTGCTTCAGGTCACTTAAAAAAGGATTACCATGACTTGCCGTTTGATAAAATTTATCTTGTAGATAATATTTTTAGAAACAGAAATCAAAGTACAGGTAAAATAATTTGTTTAGGAATGGATTGCTTGGAGTCGATCGAATACTTTAAAAGTCAAAATATTGTAATCGATTATTTTGTTAGTCTTAATGAAGGTATTGTTGAAGGTGGTGGTTCTTATGGTATCAATACTGATATGTTTCTTGGATATGCAATGCAGATTTTTAATAATACATATCACCATATTATGTACCAACCATCTTATAGTCCAAACGTAAATGTTAGTATGGACTTACCCTATAATAAAGTTGAAATAAATAAAAATGAACCAGGTTATATTGACCCTTTTACTTTTTCAACTCAAGGTCATTCAAGTAGTATTGGCAAAGTCTATAAAATGTCAAAATTTAGATTTGAAAAATCAATTAAAATAAATCCAAATTTAGAAGTAAAGATAATTCACGATAGTATCTGGTGCAGTTACGAGACTTTAGATTGTTTGTTTGTCTCCTTCCTAAATAATATGACTGACAAATTTTTTCTTAATATTCCAAAAGTTGTAGAAGTTAATAAATCTAAATTCTATAAGAACCTTGAGCATTGTGTAGAAAATAAATTATCAGTTGTTGGTTTCACACCATGGAATAATGGACAATACAGAGCCATAGTAGAAGAGCTGAAGGATTATAAAAAGGAATATCCAAAAGAAATTCGGTTTTATCATTTGAATAAGAATGATTATGAAGAAATTAAAAATATTCAAGAAATAAAAAAGGTAAAGCAAATAATTTAATCCCATTTTTCCGTTTTTACTTTTACGCCAACAATAATAGTTTATATGTT
>CAMATR010000056.1 GCA_945861175.1 Chitinophaga pinensis
TAGTAATGAACAACTCCATAGTTCTCCAATTCTTTTTGTTGACCGCGACCATATTCAAATGCATGGATGGTTAATTCATACCCCAAGTCATGCAGTGCTTTGATTCTAAAAAACATATCTATTGCCCCTCCATAATCTGCGGGGAACGGGACATCCAAACAGACGATGTGTAATTTATTTCCTACCAACTTTCGGATAGATTAATTCCAGTACTTTCATTTCTTCCTCCCAACATTCATTACCGGCGGCTAAAATACAATTTAGCTGAAGGCGCCGCAGTTCTTCAGGGTTATTTTGGAGAAATTGGATTGCCCCAATCAATTTATTTATGCATAGCTTATCAAGCACAACGCCAACATCATATTTACGAATAAGCCCCGCTACTTCAGGTAAATCAGTGCAAATTACGGGTGTTGTAGCATGAAGGTAGTCGAACACTTTGTTGGGAAGTGAAAAGCGGTAATTGAGATTACTGGGTTTATCAAGAGTCAATCCCACATCTGCCAATGCGGTATATTGCATCATTTCTGAATAAGGCTTTTTACCGATGAATTTCACCCGCTCCACTAATTTGTTGGTCTCAACATAATTCTTTAATTCAGGAACAACATCACCGTCCCCAACAACTAGCAAGGTTACATTAGGCAGAGAGAGCATCGCTTCAACGGCTTCCTCAGCCCCGCGATCAATATTGATTCCTGCGCCTTGTAGAATCAATATAAATTGATTTTCAGCGATGCCAATTTCATTTTTTTGCAATGCTGCAATTCCATTCCATTTTGGCGATACATTTCGAACGACAAAAAGCTCTTTTTTATATTTTTCTCGATATAATTTCGCAATAGAGTCATTTACAGTATAAACTGTGTTTAGTTTAGGGAAAATCCATCCTTCAATTCCCTCCCAAATTTTCTTCACGCTTGGACGAGAAGTCAACTCAGGCACTTCGGTGAAATACTCATGTGAATCATAAACCAATCG
The DNA here is from genome assembly GCA_945861175.1 of Chitinophaga pinensis. Lineage (GTDB taxonomy): Bacteria > Bacteroidota > Bacteroidia > Flavobacteriales_D > Crocinitomicaceae > M0103. The sequence continues at coordinate 982 of CAMATR010000056.1, forward strand.
GGCACTTGGTTTGAATTTACTAGCCACATAGTTAGCTAAAAGAGTATCTAGATCATTTGATACAAGCAGATTACAACGTTTGAATAGTAAAAAAAGAAACAGCCGAATATTGAATGCGGCATAAAATAGAGCTCCTTTTTCGAAAAGTAATTTTAAACGGGTTGTTTTATAAGTTCGCTGCGGTAATAGAAGACTGTCTTTTTTAATTCGACCAACAAGCACAACTTCATATCCTTGTTGCATTAAAAACAAGCAAACCTTATTTACACGATTGTCCGTGTATAGGTCGTTGGTGACAGAAACGATGGCTCTTGGTATTTTACCCATTGCTCAAAGGTAGGAAATCAGTTGTTGCCAACGATGGTGTTTAGCCTTTCAAATGCATCCTTCAAATGTTTGACATCTGAAAATAAGATACGTAACTTTTCGTTTTGTTCGCTGAGTTTACAATTTTGACCGTTCCTTTGGATAAAGTTCAATATGTCTGTGAATAGTTCTGTTTCGTAGAAATGGGACTGTGGATTGGAAATAAAGTATCCAATCATTTTGCCTGATTTTATTACGAGTCGCTCAAGTCCAATATTCTGCGCCAACCACCTTAATTTAAATGATAAAACGAGTTCTTTAACTTGCTTGGGTAATGGTCCGAAGCGATCAATGAGCATTTCAGAGAATTTTTGTAGCGCTTCTTCATCTTTCAAGTTGTCCATTTCTTGGTATAAACTCAAGCGTTCGGCAACATTGTTGACGTAATCATCTGGAATACGTACTTCTAAATCAGTTTCGAGCACACAGTCTTTTACAAAATTTAATAGGCTGTCTGTGGTGCGCTCATCAAAAAGGGTTTTGAATTCGTTTTCACGCAATTCATCAATTGCTTCGTTCAAGATTTTCTGGTACATCTCAAAGCCAATTTCTGAGATAAAGCCACTTTGTTCACCGCCAAGCATGTTTCCTGCACCGCGAATATCTAAATCTTTCATTGCGATATTGAATCCGGCTCCCAAATCAGAAAATTGTACGAGCGCTTCGAGTCTTTTTCGAGAGTCTGATGTCATAATACTAAAGGGGGGCGCTACAAGGTAACAGAATCCCTTTTTATTACTTCTTCCGACTCTTCCGCGTAATTGATGTAAGTCACTTAATCCGAAATTATGAGCGTCATTGATGATGATTGTATTGGCATTGGATATATCTATTCCGGATTCAATAATTGTTGTAGCAAGTAATACATCGTATTCGCCATTGATAAAATCTAGCATGATTTTCTCAAGTTGTTTACCATCCATTTGTCCATGACCAATTCCCACCCGCACACCAGGGCATAACCGATTAATCATTCCTGAAATTTCGCGGATATTAGCAAGCCGATTATGAACGAAAAACACCTGTCCTCCTCGACTTACTTCATAAGCAATAGCGTCTCGTATTATCTCTTCATTAAAATGAATAATTTCCGTAAGAACGGGCTGCCTATTTGCAGGAGGAGTATTTATAATGCTTAAGTCACGAGCACCCATCAAAGAAAACTGAAGTGTTCTTGGGATAGGTGTGGCTGTTAGTGTCAGTGTGTCGACAGTGGTACGAAGTGTTTTTAACTTATCTTTCACGGAGACACCAAATTTTTGTTCTTCGTCGATAATCATAAGACCAAGGTCTTTGAATTTTACACGATTTGAAACGATGGCGTGAGTTCCTATTAGGATGTCTATTTTACCTTCTGATAGGTTTTTTAATGTTTCTGTTGTTTGCTTTGCTGATTTGAAGCGGTTTATGAAGTCTACAGTAACGGGAAAATCTTTTAAACGCTCTTTAAATGATCTGCAGTGTTGCATCGAAAGAATTGTTGTTGGAACCAATATAGCAACTTGTTTACCATCTACTGCAGCTTTAAATGCGGCTCGAATGGCCACCTCTGTCTTACCAAACCCAACATCTCCACAAATCAAGCGGTCCATTGGGTGTTCAGATTCCATGTCCTCCTTTACCGCTTGAGTAGCTTTCAGTTGATCCGGAGTATCTTCGTACATAAAAGAAGCCTCCAGTTCGTTTTGTAGGTAGGTGTCTTCATTGAATGCGAAGCCAGGTTGACTTTTTCGTTTTGCATAAAGCTGGATAAGATCAAATGCCAGTTCTTTGATCTTGCTTTTAGTTTTGTTTTTGAGTGTTGACCATGCCTGTGACCCTAATTTATTCATCTTTGGCACTGAGCCGTCTTTTCCTGTAAATTTTGAAATCCTGTGTAAAGAATGAATTCCAACATACAAAACGTCACCATCTTTATAAACTAGTCGAATTGCCTCTTGTGGCTTGCCGTTTACATCAATCGTCTCAAGCCCTGAGAATTGTCCTACTCCGTGGTCGATATGCGTCACATAATCCCCTTTTTGAAGATTATAAATCTCTTTTAGCGTTAGGGCTTGTTTTGCCTGACGGAAACCTTCTGTTAAACGAAAACGATGGTATCGCTCGAAAATTTGATGATCTGTGTAACAAGTGAGTTTTAAGGATTGAGAAATAAAACCTTCGTGCAATGCAAGGGGCATAGGACTGAACTCCACCGCCCCCCCAATGTCTTCAAATATTTGATACAAACGATCAATCTGTTTTGGCTGATTTGAAAAGATGAGGTTTGAATACTTTTGAGTTGTTCGATTTAGCAAATCTTCTCGCAGTAAATCAAAGTTTTTATTGAAGCTCGGTTGTGGTATAAAATCAAATTTTATCGTTTTGTCTGGCTTAAAATGAAAGTCTGGGCCCCATTCAATGATTCGTTGATTAACAATCTCCTCTTTTAAGTCGCTTGGATGGTAATACAATTCTGCTGGAATCGTATGTTTAACAGTATCTGGCAATTTGGAATAGACACTAACTGATTTTTCATATTCTTTATTAAGCGTCGAAGAAAGTTGATCAAAGGAGGAGAGCCATACAGTTACATTTCTTCCTAAAAATTCAAAAAAACTGCCATTTCCTTCAAGGTTTAATCTGCCTTGGACATTCGGAATAACGTTGAAGTGTTTGTGGTTTACAAGAGATAATTGAGTACTTGCATCAAACGTTCTAATTGATTCTACATCATCACCAAAAAATTCTATTCGAAAGGGGTGATCATTTGAATAAGAAAAGACATCTACAATCCCTCCTCGAATAGAAAATTGTCCAGGTTCATACACAAAATCTACTCTGTCGAAATGATATTCGAGTAACAGTTCATTAATAAAGTCGATGGAATAATTCTTATCAACCTCAATTCGCAAAGTATTTTCAGTAAGTTTCTTTTGAGTGGGAACTTTTTCGAATAAAGCTTCTGGGTAGGTAACCACCCAAACATTTTTACCATTGTTTATTTTCTCAAGCACTTCAGCTCTCGAAACTACATTGGAATTATCTGTTTCCTCAAGTTGATATGGAACCCTATATGATGCAGGATAAAAAAGTATGCGTTTATCTTCTGGAAAAAGCGCTTGAAGGTCATTTAAAAAGTAAGCGGCTTCTTCTTTATCATTTAAAATGAAAAGATGATGCCCTGGTGTTTGTTCTGCTAATGCTGCGGCACAGAGACTTCGTGACGAACCAACAAGCCCCCTCCATTGAATGTGCGTTCCAGCGTATTGCAATTGATCCGAAGTAGCATCAATTTCAGGAAGTTTAGAGAAAAGGTTTCTGAGGGCTTTAAGTTCCATTTTTTATTTAAGGAGGCTGAGCGCTTTTTCAACCATATTTTTCGATCCAACAAAGAATGGTACACGTTGGTGAAGACGTTTAGGTTCAAGATCTAAAACTCTATTTTTTCCAGTTGAAGCGAGACCCCCTGCTTGCTCAGCTATAAGCGCTAAGGGATTGCACTCATATAATAAGCGTAATTTCCCTTCCGGAGAAGTGGTGGTTTCAGGATAAATATAGATGCCGCCCTTAATCATATTTCTATGAAAATCTGCCACTAACGAACCAATGTATCTTCCTGAATAAGGGGCTCCTTTATCATTTTCGAAGCTTTGGCAATATTGCGTGTATTCTTTGATGCCGGGATTGCATATGTCAATGTTTCCTTCATTCATGGCATAAATACGTCCCGTTTCTGGCATTTTCATGTTTGGGTGTGACAAACAAAATTCACCTATTGAAGGATCCAATGTAAAGCCATTCACACCATTTCCTGTTGTGTAAACAAGCATAGTAGAAGATCCGTATAACACATATCCAGCGGCTATTTGATCACTGCCTTTCTGCAACATGTCTTCAAGTGTTGCTAAACTTCCAACGTTAGAAATACGACGATATATTGAGAATATGGTTCCAATTGAAACATTTACATCAATATTGGATGAACCATCCAAAGGATCAAATAGAACGACATAATTTCCTTTTTTCGCTGATTCAGAAGTGAAAGCAACAAAATCATCATTTTCCTCAGAGGCAATTCCACAGATTTCGCCACCGTTTTCAAAAGCCTTGATGAATTGTTTGTCTGCGATTACATCCAATTTTTGTTGTTCTTCACCTTGCACATTTACCTCACCTTGTGCCCCAAGAATATGGTCAACAAGCCCCGCCATTCGAACATCGCGACTCACTATTTTAGAGGCGATTGCGATGTCATTCAATATGCGTGTAAGTTCACCTGTTGCAAAGGGGAAATCTGCTTGGCGCTCTAGTATGAAATCATTAAGTGTGGTAACTTTTGACATGTTGCGAAATTTAGCTCAAATATCGTAAATCTCTTCGGATTGTATAGTCCAGAAAGCGAGGAGAAAATCAGACTTTTATAAAAAAGGAAAAATTAAAATCAGATATCGCAATAATTTCCCGAGAACAATTAGAATAAGGACTCTCCAAAAAGGAACCTTAAAGAAGCCTAATGCAATGGTGAGAGGGTCACCTATGATTGGTACCCACGAAAGAAACGCCAACCAATAACCGTATTTCTGAATTCTCTTTTCAAAAGTCATTAGTTTTTCTTCTGAGATTCCAAAACGTTTAAACCATAGTGGGTTGCCAAGCTGTCCTAGCCAGTAATTGGTAAGGCCGCCCAAAGAATTTCCAACTGTTGCGATTGCCAAGCATAGCCAGGGATCGAAGTTCTGAACTAACAAGGCGATTAATACAAATTCGGAATTCATAGGTAAGATCGTCGCTGATAGAAACCCAGCGAGAAACAAACCGATATATCCCAATGAAATAAAGTCCATAAAAAAAGGCCTCCAATTTGGAGGCCCTTCAAAGGTATGAATTCAGATAGAATTACTTCTTAACGAATTTACGCGTAACTATAGATTCTTCTGTAGAAATAGTCACATAGTAAACACCATTTGAATATGAACTTGCATCAAAATTCAATGTTTGTTCACCAGCGTTTACTGCATTATTTTGAACTTCTGAAATTAATTTTCCAGTAACATCAGTAATAACAACTGCAACATCTGAAGTGTTTTTCAATGTATATGTTACTGTAGTAGCACCTGTTGTTGGGTTAGGATAAACACTTGTAATAGCCGCGTTACCTGTGTTTTCTTCAATACCGATAACTGGATCAAAGTTCAAACGAACATAAGGAACATTTGTTTGATAGAAAAGGGTACTTGCAATAATGTCATTCCCTTCAAGATAAAAAGATGTTGATGGCGCCGTAGTACCGGCGTTAGAGACAACCAATGCAGGGTCATAAGATCCAACCATTGCAAGGTATGCTTCACCTGCAACCAAATCTACAGGTGATAGAAGTGGCAAGACAAGATTTGTGCTTAAGTTACTGCTTGCAACAGTAAAAGGAGCTGATTCACCAGCATAAATGAAATCTCCTGAAGCAGGATCAATCCCATAAAGTCTTGCATAAATTTCTGTTCCAACAGGTGTACCTCCTGTTCCACCGGTTAAACGAACGTTAATCGCTTTAACGGTTTGATTTTGAAAAATTTCAAAAAGGTTTCCTGTTTCAAATGATGTTACACCATCTCCATAGGTTGTTCCTGAAACGACATTATTATCACGCGCATAGATGAAGTTTGTTGTGCTGAAAGAAACATTGGCAATTGCATTATTTGTAGGCACGTCATCAATCTCAGTAGAAGTGATTGTTTGTGTAACCGCATATGATGCAGTTGACGCGCCTGAAGGAGTATAAGCTGTTGTCAAAGCAAGACTGTCTGTAGCTAGTGGCGCAATATTAGAAGCGTTACTTGTACCAGCTGCTGTTCCATTTACACTTACATTCAATTGAACGTTGTTAACTGTTTGAATACCGTTATTTAAAACATTAGCAGAGAAATCAATAGGCGCAACTTGAAGAAGTGGAATTTGGTAATAAGTTAAACCATTTGTCCCCCAAGCAGTAGAAGTTACTTCTACATCGTAATCTGGGTTGGTTGTAATTGCAACATCATCAATGAACCATCCAAATGTTGTCCAGGCATTAAGGCCTGTTTCAGCGGGGAATCTTGAAGTCCATGTGAATCGGATCCAGACAGAACTTGCGTTGCCCGCGATAAATGTTGCGAGGTTAACTGCAACTAAATCCGGGTTAGCATAAATAGCACTGTTGTTATTACCAACAAAAATGTCTCGGTCGTTATTGGTATAAATCGTTTCGAAAGTTACTCCGTCAGTACTGATTTGTACTTGTTGATCATCATTGAAAAGGGCACCATACTGCAAGAATGAAAGCGTTACTTGATCTGTATTACCTAGTGTTTGAATATCAATTGGCGCCGCCGTTGTAAGATTATAAGTAACATTTGTCAGCTGGCTGTCTTCGTTGTAATTACCGTTTTTCAATTCAGCATAATTGCCATCTGACGTTGAATTGATTCCTGTAGTAAAGAACCAGGATTGCTCGGTTGTGCCGATATCCCAACCAAATTGTGCTGGATCGGTTTGACCTGCATTGTCTACAGTCCAGTTTGTTGAAGTAGTAAAATCGTCAGACCAAATGATAGTTCCTAAGTCTTTAGGAGCAGCTGTCTCGCCTGGTTTTTGTTCAGCAGTTAAAATTTTAGAAACAGAGGACATTTTCGGGGCATATTGACCGAAAGCAACATTTGAGGCAAGCCCTACAAAAATCAAATTGAAGTATAATTTTTTCATTAGTAAGTTAAATTTAGAAACGGGGCAAATATAAAGCATTTCTATTCAAAACACACGACTATTAAAAATAATTAAGGCTTAACAATCTTTTAGAAACGGCAAATTTTTTCGGGTTTCTTGAAGAACAGTGCTTGAAATGTTGGTAAATAAATACTTGTCT
>CAMATR010000057.1 GCA_945861175.1 Chitinophaga pinensis
AAATCTTTTGCTGTTTCGATGCATTGCCATTTTGTATCCAGTTCATTTGTGTCAGAAAATCTTGACCATTCATTACTAAATGTGCTTTATTCGTTTTAATTAGGGTGTTACATCCTTCTGATTGTTCTTGACCAATATTTCCCGGATAAGCAAAAACATCTCGGTTATAGTCATTTGCTAAATCTGCGGTAATAAGAGATCCGCCAGAAAGTTTACTTTCTACAACAATAATGGCATCTGCCATTCCAGCCACAATTCTGTTTCGCATCGGAAAATTCTCTCTGTCAGGCGTTGTTCCAGGAAGAAACTCAGTTAATAATCCTCCATGCTCTAACATTTGTTCAGCAGTTTTTCGGTGAACAAATGGATATATTCTATCTAGGCCATGTCCTAAAACACCAATTGTGCTAATATTCTTCTTTACGCATAACTGATGAGCACATATGTCAATTCCATAAGCCATTCCGCTTATTACTTGAACGTCTTGCTCCTCGAAATTTTCAATCAACTCTTCGCAAATACGTTTTCCGTAAGAGGTTGCAGATCTCGTTCCCACTATCGCGATGGTTTTAGTTGCATTAATTTCATAGTTTCCCCGTCCAAATAAAACAATGGGCGGGTCAATGCATTGCCTAAGTCTTCTTGGATAATCTTTATCAAGATAGAAATGCATACGAATTTCATTTCGCGAGATGTAATCTAGCTCTTTGTCTGCCTTTTCGAGCGCCGCCGCTCTGTTTATTTGCTTTAAAAGATGTTTGCTAATATTAGTCTGATGGTGCAAAGACATAATAGATTCATGGAATACAGCTTCGGGGCTTCCGGTTTTAGAGACGAGTACCGCCGCTTTTTTAGGTCCTATTCCTTTTAAAAACGAAAGGCCTAATCGAAAGTGTTGTTCAGTGTAATTCAAGATGCTTAAGGTTAAGTGTTTGTATTGAAGATACGAAAAAAGACAGTTTAATAATACTTTGAACCCTTAAAAAAGACTTAATTCAACTAAAGTTTTATTTTTGTATATCTACGAAACGAGCACATGAAGTATTTTCTGATAGCCCTTTTAAACGTTTTAGTTTGTTTTCAGTTTAATAGCCAAATCTCGGGCAAAGTAATTAATCGTGATACTGGCCTTCCTTTAGAAAATGCCATTGTTTCAAACCTAGAAGGAAAGCAAGTAATCACCGATATTGAGGGTAATTTTTCATTACTCGTAGACCGTTTTCCGACAACTTTAATTACTAAATTCAATACATTGCCTTGCGACACGACAATTGTCTATTCTTCAACACCAATCATCATTTCTCTAGGAGGTGAATTAACGATAATTGAGGCAGTGGTTGTTACAGCAGGAAGGAGAAGACAGAATGTGGAGGAAGTTGCTATTTCTATGGAAATATTAAAACCTTCTTTGATTAATAATAAAGCCATGACAAGCTTAGATCAGGCGGTCAATCAAAGTCCTGGGGTGTTTGCAATGGATGGACAGGTAAGTATTCGAGGCGGTGGGGGCTATGCCTATGGAGCCGGAAGTCGTGTTTTATTAATTTGGAACGGAATACCAATGTTGTCTCCTGATGTGGGGGATGTGAAATGGAATAGCGTTCCAATGGAAAATGCTTCCCAAATTGAAATAATTAAAGGAGCCTCTTCGGTTCTATATGGAAGTGGAGCACTGAACGGGATTATTTCGATGGTTGAAAAGGAACCTTCCACCAAAGGAGAATTAAAGGTGCGGGCATTAACAGGGGTTTTCGGTGATCCAAAGAGAACATCTTTAAAGTGGTGGACACGGAATCCAATGTATCATTCTATCGATGTTTTTAATGGAAAGTCTTTTGATCGTTTTGGTTATACTATCGGCGTAAATGGTTTTAAAAATGAGGGATATAAGAAAGGATCACTCGAAGACAGGGCCAGATTGAGTGGCTCTTTCTTTTTTAAGCCTTCACGCAACTTGAAATTAGGTTTGTTTTACAGTGGACAATACCAATACACAGGAAATTTTATCCTTTGGGAAAACGATTCTTTGGGTTATATAGCACAGGGAATGGGATCAACATTGAGTTATCAAAAATCAATCCGACTAAACATAGATCCTTACATCAAATACACAGATCGGTTTAACAATAAACACGAATTGAAAACCAGGTATTATCTTGTTACAACCGGAGATCTTACCAATATTTTTGCATCTTCAAAAGCTGCAATGTACTACGCAAATTACCAGTTTCAGAGGCAGTTTGCAGGAAAATCAACGCTTACGGCTGGAACAATGGTGTCAGCAAATCAAATTATTAGTCCCGTTTTTGGTGACCACTACTCTAAAAATAGTGCCCTTTATATGCAATATGAAAACAAATGGAAGAATTTAGATTTCACAATTGGGACGAGGGCCGAGTACTTCGAGATGGACGGTAAAAGTGACGATTCTCGATTCTATCTTGGGAATGATACGAATTCTCTATCGAAAATTCCTGTTTATCCAATTCTTCGCGCAGGCATTCATTATGCGTTAACCAAACTAACCCATTTCAGAGCTTCTTTTGGCCAGGGCATTAGATTTCCTTCAGTAGCTGAGCGATTTGCAGCCACTTCAAGCGGGGGCGTGGTTATTTTTCCGAATCCAAACTTAAGGCCCGAAGTCGGTTGGGCTTCCGAATTGGGGGTTAAGCAAATTATTCCTCTTGGAGACTGGAAGGGCATGCTAGATATTGCAGGGTTTATAAATAAATACAGCAATATGATTGAATATACTTATGGACTTTATAATCCCGATACTGTGCTAATAACACCAGCTAATCTTTCTACTTGGATTGGTTTTCAGGCTCAGAATGCTGAAAAAGCCAAAATTACAGGTGTAGAATTTTCTTTTAATAGTTCAGGTAAAATAAAGAACGTCGAAATCATTTCTTTGATAGGCTATACATACATGTCCCCCATTAGCCTAAATAACAATCCAAATTATACGATACAACATTCTGATTCTGGAACGAATATGCTAAAATATAGGTTTAAACATCTTGCTAAAGCAGATATTGAAGGCAATTATAAAAAATACAGTTTGGGTGCATCTTGCAGGTACAATAGTTTTATGACAAATATTGATAAGGTTTTCCTTGCTGATTTAGACCCTACAAACAATGAGTTATACGTTTTGCCGGGCTTACCAGAATATCGAGAGAAATTTAATCAAGGTTCTTTGGTCTTTGACTTACGTGCCGGCTTTAAGTTAAATGATGAAATACGGGTGGCTTTTCTAGTCAATAATTTGCTAAATCAAGAATACACATCAAGACCTGCCGATATTCAGCCCCCGAGAACATTTTTGCTTCAGGTTCAGGCAGAACTTTAGTTATTACTTTATTTTTTATTAATAATACATCAAAATAGTTATTTTAGCAATTAGGCTAATACTACTTTAAACCGTGCTTCGTATGAAAAAAATTGTACTGCTATTATGTTTTATTCCTTTTATTATTTCAAGTCAAATTATAGGGAAGGTTATTCAAAGTGATGATAAAGAACCTATTGTGGGCGCTAAAGTAATAGCTTCGAATGGCGAAAAAACAATTACAGATATAGATGGAGTTTTTAAAATCAACGCTACAAGTTTTCCTATTACGATCATCACTTCAATGGTGTCATTTTTAAATGACACAACGGTTGTTAATGCGGGGGGTGAAATAAGTATTTTTTTGGATGTACCTGTTAAAACAATATCTGCCGTTGTCGTCTCTGCCGGAAGAAGGCAGCAACGCATAGAGGACGTCGCGGTTTCAATGGAAATTATAAGGCCAGCTTTAATTGATAATAAAGGAATAACAGACCTTGAGCAGGCCGTTGACCAGAGCCCAGGAGTTTATACAATGGACGGTCAGGTAAGTATTCGCGGGGGCTCAGGCTTTGCTTATGGAACAGGAAGTCGAGTTTTGTTGCTATGGAATGGTATGCCGCTCTTGTCCGGTTATGCCGGGGATACTCAGTGGAATTCAATACCAATGGAACAAGCTGCTCAAATAGAGATCATGAAAGGAGCCGCCTCGGTTTTGTATGGAAGCGGCGCCTTGAATGGGGTTATTGCATTAACAGAAAAAGAACCCGGCCTTCAGCCTGAAACGAAAGTAAAGGTTCAGACTGGGGTTTATAGCGATCCTAAACGCAGCTCTCTGAGATGGTGGAATTCCAGCCCAATGAATCAACAAGTAGAAATTTATCGAGGACAAATGTTCAAGCAAGGGGGTTATACATTTTCTACGACCTTTTTCAGAAATGATGGATACCGTCAAGGTGAAATAGAGGCAAGGGGTCGCGTAAGCGGAACATTCTATTTCCGCTTTAACAATTTATCTCGTTTAAAGGCGGGTATTGGATACAATTACCAAATGCAAAAAACCGGAAACTTTCTTATTTGGCAAAGCGATTCTCTTGGTTATACCCCTAGTGGCGGGGCAGATACAAGCAACGCAGAGTCTACATTAACCTATAATCTCGGTCAGCGTTTATTTATCGACCCTTATTTGAAGTTTACCGACAAAAAGAATAATAAGCACGCATTGAAAACACGTATTTATTTTGCCAATAATGAAAACCTTACAAATACAAGCCAAAGTAATGGTGCGACCATTTATTTTACAGATTATCAGTTTCAGCGAAAAGTTCAAGGCGGAACAACTATAACAGCGGGTGCGTCAAACATATACAATACGGTGAATTCTAGTCTTTTCGGCAACCACAGTTCAAACAATTTCTCTCTATATAGTCAGTTTGAAAGAAAGATTAAAAAACTCGATTTAGCGGGCGGTTTGCGTCTGGAGCATTTCATTATGGATGGTCGAACTGGCGATTCAGATTTTTATTATGGGAATGATACAAATAGCTTAGCTAAAATTCCCCTTTATCCTGTTTTACGTATTGGGGCACATTATGAATTGAAGAAATATACGCACCTCAGAGCATCATTTGGCCAAGGAATTAGATACCCTTCTGTTGCAGAGCGTTATACCCAAACCAACGTTGGTTCACTCAATATATTTCCTAACACAAATCTTCGTCCAGAAGTTGGTTGGGCGGCTGAAATTGGAATAAAGCAAGGTGTTAAAATTGGTGAGTGGAAAGGAATGTTAGACGTAGCTGGATTTATCAATGAATACAGTAATATGATGGAATTTACATTTGGTTTGTACAAGCCTGATTCTGTCATGCTAACTTCTCAGAATTTTAAAAATTATATTGGTTTTCAGGCACAAAATGCTGAGAGGGCAAGAATATCAGGAATTGAATTTTCTTTCAACAGTTCAGGAAGTATTGGTAATGTTCAAATTGTTTCATTAATAGGGTATACTTACATGAATCCTGTTACATTGAATAACAACTCTTACTATTTGGCAAACATGTCAGATTCGACGAGCAACATGTTAAAATATCGATTCAATCATTTGGCAAAAGCCGATGTGGAGGTCACGTATAAAAAGTTTAGCGCAGGCTTCTCCATGCGCTATAATAGCAACATGACTAATATTGATAAAGTGTTCCAGGAAGATTTGGATCCGGGTTCAAGTGAAATATTTATCCTACCGGGGTTGAGCGGATATCGCGAGAAATACAATAAGGGCGCGCTTGTGTTTGATGCTCGCCTTGCCTTGCCTTCATCAGATAATTACCGTGTAAGCTTAATCGTGAATAACATATTAAATGCCGAATACACCTCTAGGCCGGGTGACATACAGCCCCCAAGATCTTTCGTGGTGCAGATACAAATGAAGTTTTAATGAAAGTTCTTGGTGTAATTCCAGCTCGATACGCATCTTCGCGTTTTCCAGGTAAGCCATTAATTGATCTTAAGGGAAAATCAATGATACAGAGGGTGTATGAGGGTGCAAAAAAATGTATACTCTTTGAGGAGGTGGTTGTAGCCACTGATGACCACCGAATTTTTGAAGCAGTTCTATCTTTTGGAGGAAAAGTTGTGATGACAAGTGATTCGCACCCCAGTGGAACCGATCGCTGCGCAGAGGTGGCTAGGTCGTTCCCTCAAATGGATGTTATTGTAAACATTCAGGGCGACGAACCCTTGGTTGACTTCCGTCAATTGGAACAATTGATTGAGGCGTTTAAAGATAATGAAACACAAATCGCAACATTGGGAATTAAATCTCTTTCAATGGAGGACCTTATAAATCCGAATCGTGTAAAAATAGTTTTAAACAAGTCTGCAGAAGCTATTTATTTTAGCAGAAGCCCGATACCCAATTTTCAGCACTCCAATAGAGAACCGCTTTCCTCATATCCTTACACAAGACACATTGGGTTATATGCTTACCGCAATAGTATACTAAAGGAAATAACACTACTTGAGCCAACCGAACTAGAAAAAACAGAATCATTAGAGCAATTGCGCTGGTTATATTATGGTTATTCGATTAAAGTAGTCCAAACAAACATTGAAACACCGAATATTGATGTCCCAGAAGACCTTGAAAAGGTTATCAATTTGCTTTAAAACCTTTGATTTTAAAAAACCTTCTTGCGGACAAATGCAATTTTGCTTACTTTCGTTTAATGGTAACTGTTGAAGAGCTAATTGGAAATCTTTTATTGCGTCATAATTGTGTGATTGTTCCAACTTTCGGAGGGTTCGTGGCAAAACGAGTTTCTGCCTTTATCGATCTTGAAAAAGGCATCATGCAGCCCCCTGGAAAGGCTTTGCTTTTTAACCGTCAACTAATAAATAATGATGGTTTATTAACGGCAGAGTTTGCTTCTCAAAATGCAATAGATTACGAGACAGCATCTGGAGTTATAAACGAACATGTTGTTCGCTGGAATGATCAGCTGAAGTCCGGATCCCGCGTGAGTATCGATAGGGTGGGATTTTTATATTATGACCAAGAGAAAAACGTTTGTTTTGAGCAAGACCGTTTTTTTAATCTTTTACTTGAGTCTTATGGTTTGGGTAAGGTACATTTTATGCCAGCAGAGGATGCTAAATCAGCTCTTATTCATCAGGAACAAGTAGTCGAAGATAAGACCTTAATAATTGAACATCCTGCAATAAAAGCCCGCTCAATTGCTTGGAAATATGTTGCGGCGGCTTGTTTTTTACCCATAGCCTTTTATTCCTATTGGATCCCTGCTAAGACCAATGTCTTGCAATCGGGAATGATATCTATAAAAGATTTTAATCCTTTCCATAAAACGGCTCAAGGGAAATATAAATCAGAGAAAGTACAAGTTAAAATCCAGAATTTCATAGAACAAGATTTTAAGTCAAATCGAGATGACACAGAAAACACCAATCTCATGTATGAATTTGCCCCCGACTTAAAGTTTCCGATTCAAACACCTAAAGTTAAAGACCCCGCTACTTTAGCTTCCTCGCCCCAAAGCGAACTTCCTTATCAGCTGATTGTTGGTTGTTTTAGCAGCGATAGTAATGTGGAAAAAATGCTGACTGAACTTCGTTCACAAGGCATAGATTGTTATGTCTATGACACTTCGAATGGATTAAAAAGAGTAAGTGCTGGCGGTGCTTCAAGTTCTTTTTTATTGCGCAAACATCAAAATGAGATGAATGCCAAAGGAATAAACGGTTGGATCTTTTCTAAAAAGTAAATTCCTTCTGTGAAATCTATTATTTTAATACCCCTAAAATTTAACACATGAAAATAATACTTATTTCCGTTCTCTTTCTTGCCGTATTTTCTCCAATGAGAGCGCAAGTTTTTGGATACACTGACCCTGTGAAAAATTCAGACCAAAGTAATTACCAATTTATGAAAGTAGCTCATTTAGATGCTACGCCTGTTGAAAGTCAAGGTCAGACCGGAACATGTTGGAGCTTTTCTGCGTTGTCATTTTTTGAATCAGAATTGATACGTAAGGGAAATAAAAATCCAGAAATTTTATCTGAGATGTTTATCGTACGCAAAGCGTACGAAAGTAAAGCACAAAAATACATTCGAATGGATGGGAAGATAAATTTTTCAGAAGGCGGGGCATTTCATGATATTCCTTATGTGATTAGAAATTATGGAATTGTTCCTGGAAAAGTTTACCAAGGTTTGAATTATGGGAGTGAAACCCATGACCATAGTGAGCTTTTTGCAGTTCTGAACGGCGCAGTTCAAGGAATGTTGGGAAGTGTGCAGAACTCAAGCGAAGGAATTTCTAGCGCTTGGATGAATGCTTTT
>CAMATR010000058.1 GCA_945861175.1 Chitinophaga pinensis
GGGAAACAATATGGCTTACCTGCCCAATCTCTCTTTTTATGCGGCATACAATTACAACTACAATATGAAGCCTGCTGATAATTTTCGGGTTGGTATTGAAGGTGCTTTCGTCGGTTTACGCATTGACTGGAAACTTTTTGATGGTTTAGAAAAATACCACAAGCAAAAAGTAATCTCGTTAAATTCTGAAAAACTAGCGAATCAAAAAGAATTATTAACAAAACAACTTGAACTGAACGCAGCAACTGCGAAACGTCAGATTCAAGTTCAAACAAACGCGCTTGCTTTATCGAAGGAACAATTAAAACTTGCTCAAAGTGTTTATGACCAATCCGTTGCGAAAATTGAACTTGGCACCATAAGTTCAAATGATTTAATAACTGATGAAAATAGTCTTCAGCAGTCTCAAACAAATGTTATCACATCGTACATTCAACTCAGAATTGCTGAAATTGAGTACTTGCGATCAATAGGAAGTATTCGCTAAAAAACGAAAAAATATCACACAAAAAATGAATAAAAAATGAACAAAAAAACAATCTTTTTCATTGTTGCCGGTGTAGGTTTGATTGCCCTTGCAGTTTTAAAATTAAAATCAAATAAGGAAAATGCTGCTTCAAAAATCTACATTCATGACGTTGAATCTTCAATTCTGATTGAGGGTTCAAATCCTATTATGCATACTTACGCCAGCGCCTTCAGCTATTTGGGAACTTTCGATCCGTTCAAACAAAATACAATAGGTTCAGACGCATCCGGAAAACTTATTCGTCTTGATGTAGAGGAAGGTAATCGCGTAAGTAAAGGACAAATAATTGCCAAAATTGATGACGAAATGTTACAAATTCAGCTTCAAAACTTGGAAGTTAGTATTGAAGGGCAGCGCAACGATGACGCACGTAACATCGCACTTTCGAAAGATAATGCCATACCTGGTATTCAGCTTGAAAAAACTAAACTTGGTTTACGTTCATCTGAACTGCAAAAAAAGCAACTTCTAAAACAACTTGCAAGCACTAATATAACCGCACCTTTTTCAGGTGTTATTTCGAAAAAACTTGTTGATTTGGGTTCCGTGATTGGACTAGGTTCTCCAATTGTTGAAATTACAGATATTTCATCTCTTAAATTGACCATAAGTGTTCCTGAACGAGACATACTAAAATTCAAATTTGGACAAGCAGTGGAAGTATCTGCAGATATTTATCCAGGTCAATCATTTAAGGGAAAAGTTAGCTACATTTCTGTTCAAGCAGATAAATCACACAACTTTAAAGTACAAATCATAGTTAGTAATCCAAACTCACAATTGATGGCAGGAATGTATGGTTCTGCTTCACTTTCCAATACAAAAAGTGTTACTGCACTTTCAATTCCCCGCAAAGCTCTTATTGGATCTTCAAAAAACCCACAGGTTTACATAGTGAAAAATGGAAAAGCAGTTTTGACAAGCTTCAATGCAGGAACTTCTGATGGGGAATTTATTGAAATCATTAGTGGTATTTCGAAAAATGATAAAATTGTTACGAAAGGTCAAGTGAACCTCGAGGACAACTCAAACGTGAAATTGATAAAATAAAAAGTCGAAATGACACTTACAGAACTATCCATCAAAAGACCCTCTTTTATCATTGTAATATTTACAATTCTTATCGGCGGTGGGCTATTGTGCTACAATCAATTAAGTTATGAATTACTACCTGATTTTTCACCACCAATTCTCACAGTTACGACAACATACCCAGGGGCATCGCCGGCAACTGTTGAAAGTCAAATATCCAAGCCTCTTGAAGACGCACTGAGTGGACTTGAAAACATCTCAGAGGTGACCTCATTTTCTCTGGATAATGCCTCTGTAGTTTTACTCGAATTCAAAGCCTCAGCAAATATTGATGCCTCATTAGAAGATGCGCAGCGAAAGATAAATAGCATGCTCAACAAGCTTCCAGAAGGAACGACGAATCCAGTTTTAGGGAAGATTGAACCTAATGCATCGCCTGTTTTACAAGTGAGTGCTATTGCTAAAAATATGGATGATCGTGATTTTATGGAACTCATGGATGATCAAATTATACCACAAATAAAGCAAACAAAAGGAGTCGCTGAAGTACAGGTAATTGGTGGAGAAAAGCGTGAATTTCGCGTTAATGTTGATAAAGATAAATTAAAAGCCTTTGGTTTATCTTTTTCAGCAATTGACCAGGCAATTACGGCTGCAAATGTCGATTTTCCAACTGGAAAATTAAAAGATAAAACAAAACAGATTACAGTTCGCTTGTCCGGGAAATTTAAAACTGTTGATGACATCAAAAATCTGATACTCTACTCAAATGGTGGATCTTCTGTAAAATTAGGAGAGGTTGCTGAAGTCGTTGATGGATCTCAGGACCAATTAACAGTAAGTAGATTCAATGGCCAAAATGGAATTGGATTACGAATTAAAAAGCAAAGTGATGCTAATGCTGTTGATATGGCAAATGCAACCAAGAAAAAATTCAAAGAAATCGAAAAGAAATATGGCGATAAAGGAATTATATTCACAATTGCTACAGATACTTCTATTCCAACAATTGAATCTGTAGACGCTGTAATACACGACCTTGAACTTTCTATTTTGCTTGTTGCGGCTGTGATGCTATTATTCCTTCATAGCTTGAGAAATGCGTTTATAGTATTAATTTCTATTCCTGCTTCTCTAATTTCCACATTTATAGCTATGTATCTTTTGGGCTACACCTTAAATCTTATGACACTTTTAGCAATGTCATTGGTAATCGGTATTCTTGTAGATGACTCAATCGTAGTGCTAGAGAACATATATCGTCATCTACAAATGGGCAAAAAACGAAAAAAAGCCGCTTTGGATGGAAGAAATGAAATTGGATTTACAGCACTCGCAATTACACTTGTCGATGTGGTTGTATTCTCCCCAGTAGTTTTCATTGAAGGCACTATATCAGACATACTTCATCAATTTTCAATTGTTGTAGTTGTTTCAACATTGATGTCTCTTTTAGTTTGTTTTACATTGACACCTTGGCTCGCTTCGCGCTTTGCTAAAGTAATTCAATTAAATTCTCAAAATCCATTGCATGCAATCCTTCTATGGTTCGAAAGACGGGTTACCCTTTTTACTAACAATTATGTCAAATTGGTTGGTTGGTCTTTGCGACACAAAATCACAATGGGACTTATTGTAATAGGCCTATTTGCTGCCAGTTTTGCGACGATGGGACTTGGTATTGTTGGTCAAGAATTCGTTGCCCAAGGTGACCAAGGGAAATTTATGGTTAAACTCAAGTATGAGAAGAGCACAACTTTTGAAGAAAACAATGCAATAACACTTCAAATTGAAAAAATGATCTTGGCTCAAAAAGAAGTTGTTGATATAGTTTTTGCCAATGTTGGTGGGCCAAGTTCAGGAATGGGATCTGCCTCATTTGGGGCAGAAAATAAATCAGAAATAACGGTCAAATTGAAAGAAGGTATGCAAAAAAAATACCCTACAATTGAATACATGACCTACATCCGCAACAAAATAGAAAATAAATTTCCCGGTATTCAAGTCAAAACTATTAATATAGGCTTGGTAGAATCTGAAGAAGCTCCAATCGAAATTTTTCTTTCATCGGATGATCATGACTTATTAATGAAAGAAGCACGAAGACTCAAAAGCAAAATTTTGAGCATAAAAGGAGCAAAAGACCCTTCGATTTCTACTGATGATGTAACTCCAGAATTGAGAATTGAATTAGATCGAGAAAAAATGGGGCAACTCGGTCTTCCAGTTGCTTTGATTGGAATGCAATTACAAAGTGCACTAACTGGAAGCGATAAAAACCAATTTGATGAGAATGGTCAAGAATACAATATTCGCATAATGATGGACAAATTTGATCGAAAAAATGCAGATGACATTAATTCCATGACCTTTAATACGAATGACGGTAAACAAGTTCGTTTAAGCGAATTCGCTAATGTTTCAATCGATAATAATGTTGGTTCACTTGAAAGAAAAAATAGAATTTCAAACACAACACTTCGATGCTATGTTTTAGGAACAGCCTCTGGAAACGTTTCTGCTGCAATAGAAAAATACCTCAAAAAAGAGCCGTTGGATAAAAACGTTCGTTTGCTTTGGGGTGGAGAAATTAAAAGACAAAAAGAATCCATGGGAGCTCTAGGAACAGCCATGGGAATAGGATTGATACTCGTATACCTCATAATGGTTGCCCTATACGACAACTTCGTTTACCCTTTTGTTGTACTTTTCTCTATACTCGTTTCATTGGTGGGAGCTATTCTAGCCTTAAGTCTAACCTCATCAAATATGGGAATATTTACTATGCTGGGAATGCTAATGCTTCTGGGGCTAGTCGCCAAAAATGCAATACTGATAGTTGACTTCACCAATCATTTAAAAGAAAAAGGAATGTCAACCTATCTGGCTTTGTTGGAGTCTGTTCGTGAACGTATGCGACCAATTTTGATGACTACCATCGCAATGGTTATTGGAATGATTCCTATTGCAACAGCCACGGGTTCGGGTGCGGAATGGAAAAATGGTTTAGCTTGGATTCTCATAGGTGGTTTAACTAGCTCCATGTTTTTAACTATTATTGTCGTGCCAATGATGTACTATTCAGTCGATCGCATACAAGCAAAATTATCAAGAAAGAAAGCCAAAGAGCTACATTTTGAAGAGCAACCGTCTTAATTAAAACGCCTACGAAAAGGCGTTTTTTTTTGAATAATATTTAAACCATTTATTTTGAATCCATTATTTTTACGCTTTGATAAATAAACACCATAATGTCAAAAAATAAGCACTTTAAGAACAAGAAAATTGGTTCACTGAAGGAACAAGTTAAAACAACTTTAGCAGAAACAAATGAAATTAGAACGAATCGCTTATTAGTTTATTTAACAGCCATAGTAATTGCTATCAGCGGTGGTCTTCTTTATTCGAATACTTCAGAATATAATTATAATCTTGATGATTTTTCGGTCATCGCAGAAAATGAATATGTTAAACAAGGAAGTTCTGCAATTGGAGACATTTTTACTCATGGGTATAGAACGGGGGTGAATTTCAAAGACAATCTTTACCGTCCCTTATCAAAAGCTATGTTTGCTTACGAGTATGAAAAGAGCGGCGGGACTCCCGGCTTATCGCATAGAGTGAATATTTTTATTTATAGTTTGCTTTGTGGATTTATCTTTCTAACCTTGAATAGGTTTTACCCGAAGCAGTTCTACCTGACTCTCATAGCATCTTTACTTTTTACTTTTCACCCAATTCACACTGAGGTGGTTGCAAACATCAAAAGCAGAGATGAAATGTTGGCGATGTTTTTTATAATCATCGCGCTGTGGTTTGCAAAATCTTATGCCGATAGTCTTAAAAAGAGATACATTATGGCAACAGGGGCAGCTTATTTCCTTGCTCTTCTATCAAAAGAATCGGCAATCACATTTTTAGCTTTAATGCCAATCACTTTGCATTTCGTTTCTAATTTGCGCATTACTAAAAATGCAATAATTACATCATTTATTTTGGGTGTAACAGTCCTTTACTTAATGGTCCATCATAATATCATTGGAGGAATTGGATTGGAAAAAATTAATATTGCCGATAATTCACTTATGATTTCTGATAGTTTCGTAACCCAAAGAATGACTGCGATAGAAATACTCGGACGGTATTTAAAATTATTAGTTTTTCCTCATCCACTTTCATGCGACTACTCATTTAATACCATTCCAATCGTGGACTCAATCGCGAATGGTGGATTTCTTATATCCATGGCATTACATGTAACCGCTGTAATTTTTGCAATCAAAGGATGGAAAGGAAAAAAAGTACACAGTTATGCCATATTTTTCTATTTGATTACAATTTCAATCGTCAGTAATATTTTCATGCTTATTGGCACGAACATGGCCGAACGTTTGGTTTTTCTGCCGTCACTAGGCTTTTGCTTACTGATTAGTTATTTAGTTGTTTCCCTCACCAAATCAATCAATTTTACTCCTCAGAAACTTACTCATATTTTCACTGATAAAGCTTTTAACTGGCTCATAATTTCCCCAATAATTATCCTTTTCAGCACTAAAACAGTGAACAGAAATAAAGACTGGGAAAATGTTAAAACATTGTTTGATAAAGACATTCAAACAGTGCCGGAAAGCGTTCACATGCTCTATTACCATGCCAACATGATGACCAATAGTGACACGCTAAAGACAAAAAATCCTGAGCAATTAAAAGTTATTTATGCGACTGCAGAAAAGGAATTATTGACTGCTTTAAAAATCCACGAATTATTTCCTGAGTTACATAGTACTTTGGCAAAGGTCTATCAAAATACCTCTCGTTATCCAGAGGCGATTAAACACTTCAAACGGCGACTTGAAATGAACAATACCGACCCAACTGTTTATAATAATTTCGGCACATGTTATGGTTTTATTGGAAACACAGATTCTGCAGAGATTAATTTTAAAAAGGCAATTGAGCTCTCTGAAAAATGTTATGCAGACGCACTTGTAAATATGGCCACAGTCTACATCAACAGAGGAGCGGCAAGTTTGCAACAAAACGATAAAGTTTCAGCGATAAAAAACTATAACACCGCTATAGATTACTCAAATCAAACTCTAAAGTGCGATTGGGATCGACCACTGGCATACAAATACATGGGAATGGCTTACCAAGGATTAGGTGATTTGGAAAAATCAAAAAAATACTTTCAGCAGGCTAAGCAAATGGAAAAAAATAGTATTCCAAACTAAGACCATATGCTCATTGATGATTCAATCGATAAAAACATTAAATTCGCACTGCATTTTTATTGTCCGGAATTATGAGTTATGATATTATTGTTGTAGGAAGCGGTCCAGGTGGTTATGTCACAGCGATTAGAGCTTCTCAGTTAGGTTTAAAAACAGCTATTGTTGAAAGAGAATCTTTAGGTGGAATTTGTTTAAACTGGGGGTGTATCCCAACGAAAGCATTAATAAAAAGTGCAAATGTTTACGAATACCTGACACATGCAAGTGACTATGGAATTACAGTGAAAGAAGCACATGCCGATTTCACTGCAATGATTGACAGGAGTCGCGGTGTGGCAAATGGAATGAGCACCGGTATTCAGTTTTTGATGAAAAAGAATAAAATCGATGTCATCAAGGGTAATGCTACATTGTTGACTGGAAAGAAAATCAGTGTTAAAACTGAAGACGGAACAGTTTCAGAGTTTGCAGCTGATAAAGGTATTATAATTGCAACTGGCGCTCGATCGAGAGAATTACCTAATCTACCTCAGGATGGAGAGAAAATTATTGGTTATCGTCAAGCAATGACATTAAAAACTCAACCTAAAAAAATAGTGGTAGTTGGTTCTGGAGCGATTGGTGTTGAATTTGCCTATTTCTACAACGCAATTGGTACTGAAGTTACTGTAGTTGAATATTTGCCAAATATTGTCCCGGTAGAAGACGAAGAAGTTTCAAAGCAATTGGAAAAATCGTTCAAAAAAGCTGGGATCAATGTTATGACCGGTGCTTCCGTTGAATCAGTTGATACAAAAGGAAAAGGTTGCATTGTTTCCATCAAAACTGCAAAAGGAGAAGAAAAAATCGAGTGTGATGTTGTTCTTTCCGCTGTTGGAATTCAAGCAAATATTGAAAACTT
Source organism: Chitinophaga pinensis (assembly GCA_945861175.1). GTDB lineage: Bacteria > Bacteroidota > Bacteroidia > Flavobacteriales_D > Crocinitomicaceae > M0103. Next base: position 7,697 of record CAMATR010000058.1, read on the forward strand.
AGGATTAGAAGAAGTAGGTATTGTTGTAGATAAAGGACGCATTCTAGTTAACGATTATTACCAAACAAACATTCCGGGATATTATGCAATTGGCGATGTAATTCCTGGCCCGGCTTTAGCCCACGTTGCTTCTGCGGAGGGAATTATCTGCTTAGAGAAAATAGCCGGGCATCATCCAGAACCATTGGATTATAAAAATATCCCTGGTTGCACTTATAGTTCTCCAGAAATTGCGTCTGTAGGTTATACTGAGAAAGCTGCAAAGGATGCTGGATTCGATATTAAAATTGGTAAATTTCCATTCTCCGCATCTGGAAAGGCAAGTGCAGCGGGAGTTAAAGATGGTTTCGTGAAACTTATTTTTGATGCCAAATACGGTGAAATACTTGGTGCACACATGATTGGTGCAAATGTTACCGAGATGATTGCTGAAATCGTAGCAATCCGAAAATTGGAAACCACAGGAGAAGAATTGATAAAAACAGTTCAT
>CAMATR010000059.1 GCA_945861175.1 Chitinophaga pinensis
ATTACGCCATTGTATTTTTGATAGGTGTAGGGTAATTTTCCACTTGGATTTACATCTCCAAATAAAATCTTGGCTAATGCATTCGCGCCATAATCACCAGGTAAATAGGTTTGAATGATTCCGGATGCTCCTTCAACAATCGAATGTAAAACTCTTGGTCGAGCTTCGGTAAGCACAATTACTACTTTTTTGCCTGTGGCATAAGCGATTTTTGCTAATTCAATTTGCTCATGTGGCAAATCCAATGAATGGATGTCACCGGGCTTTTCAGTTGAAGGAAGTTCACCCAAACACAATACGATAACATCGGCATTTTTCGCTTTTTCTTTGAAATCTTCAATTTCTGTTAACCTGCATTGTTCCCACCCATTTTCATAATACATTTCAGCCCCTCTAGCAAAGGTGACATTTGCATTCCCAACTGATTGTTGAAGGGCACCAAGGATCGTTTTTGCCTCCTTTGAATTATACGCTGTGTCAGCACCTTGCCATGTATGCGTCCACGCACCATTGAGAAAGTTGAGACTATTTGCGGTCGGACCGCTAACGAGAAGTTTTGTATTTTTAGAAAGCGGTAAAATGCCATTTTCATTTTTTAATAGAGTAATGGACTCCAATGCTGCATTTTCTGCGCTATTCTTGAAATCTTCAGAACCAAAATCCGGATATTTTTTGGCTTGTCCGAAGTTTTTATCGAACAATCCAACTAACATTTTTACACGAAGGATTCGTCGAACTGCGTCATTTAATCGTTCTTCAGAAATTGTTCCTTCTTTTAACGCCTCAAGCATTAATGAGCAATAGCTTTTATATTGAGGATTGTTGGTAACCATACTCATGTCGACGCCAGCATTGAATGCCTTTGTAATACCATCTTTTTCTGAATTCGCTGTTTTATGCACCGTTTCGAGCATGATAAAATCTTCCCAGTCAGAAACAGTAAAACCATTGAAATGCCACTCGTTTTTCAATATTTCTGTTAATAAGTGATAGTTCATGTGACCAGGAATTCCGTTGACATCTCCACTGTTGATCATTAAGGTCATTGCTCCGCCCTCAACAGACGCTTTAAAGGATGGTAAAAAGATTTCTTGCATGTTTTTTTCTGGGATCCAGGCAGGTGTGCGGTCACGGCCAGATTGCGACATACTGTAGCCTGCGAAATGTTTTAAACAGGCTGCAACATGATAGGGGTCTATTCCATCTTTTCCTTGATAGCCAGAAACAATAGCTTTCCCCAGTTCGGCAGCGAGATGAGGATCTTCACCCAACGTTTCAAAGTACCTTGACCACAATGGCTGACGTGCAACATCGAGTACGGGTGAGAAATTCCAAGGAATACCAGAGGCACGCGTTTCATAGGCTGTTATTTCAGCAAACTTTTCTGCAAGAGAACGATTCCAAGTTGCAGCTAAGCCAATTTCCTGCGGAAACAAGGTGCCCCCAACTGTATAATTCACACCATGAATAGCATCAATGCCATATAAAATTGGCGTTTTCTCTTTTTTTGTTTGGTAATAGTTTTGAATTTGATCGAAAATGCATTCCCATTCTTTTAGAGTGATTGTGTGCGAACTAACATTTAAAATGGATCCAACATGATAGTGTAGAATTGCTTCTTCCAATTTTGACTTGTCAATTTCAAGTGGCTCTAAAGTTCGCCTATTTTTATCTGATTTTAAAATTGCATCGAGTGTAATTTGGCAAGTTTGACCAACTTTCTCTTCAAGTGACATACTTTGCAGAAGCGAATTGATTTTCGATTCAATTGTCGGGTCTAATTTATTAATTGTACCTTGTCCAAGCGAGTTACATGACAAAAGCATGATTAAATAAAAGAAAAAGGATGAAAATAGGATGGAAGATAATTTTTTCATAGTTTTACAGTGAAGCCCGAAGCGAATATACTAAATATTGTCTTTTGTACAATAAGTGCCACTCTTTTTATTGTTAAATCATATCTTCAGGAGCGTAACAAATCCCTTTTTTCATCGTTGAACTAAACTTCTAATGCTATAGCCATTTTGTGGATTCAACGTTTGTATGCGAAAAAAGGGATTAAAATACCTTATTTAATTGCTCTTTATTCTTTTGCTGTTTATGGGGCCTTTTTGGCAGCTGTTTATATTGCTATGAAATTTAAATTGACTCAAGAAGCTGGACAATTGGATGCCAACAATCGCTATTTCCAGTCTATGCATGACAAATACAATCAGGATTTTCGGGTAGATAGCACTTATTTGGTTAAAAAGCGGTTTGAGGTGTTCGATAGAGTCTTGTTGTTGAATGATTTTTATCCTTACAATGCTCGCTACATCATGAATTCTTTCAAAGATCATGGGGATGAGATTTTGGCTTCAAAAATGTTGGACGCGGTCGATTTAAGTTTAAAAGATGACCGAAGCTACCAAGATGCTATCAAGAAATTAAAAATTGAAAAACAGAAACACAAGGAAAAAGTAACAGGACTAAGTGCTTACGATTGGATGAATGTGGCTGAGTGGAAATATTTTCGTGAAGCGTTGAGAAAGGATAAGCCTTACATTGATTCAGCTGCGAAGGTCTCGGGAGTAGAGGCGCGAACAATAGTGGCTGCTCTAGTTGGTGAACAGGTGCGTCTTTTTAATTCAAGAAGAGAACGTTTTAAAGACTATATAGCACCTCTTAAGTCACTTTCTGTGGGAACTATGATGTCTTTTGGTCCGACTGGAATTAAGGAAAATACGGCAATAAAAATTGAACGGTATTTGAAGGATTCAACAAGTATTTATTACCTAGGAAGAGAATACCAGCACCTTCTTGATTTTGATTCTACAGCCAATTATGGTTACGCTGTCGGAGATACAATGAGTTTACGTGTAAAGCGTTTGTCACAATACAAGGATCATTATTATTCCTTCCTGTACACAGCATTATTTATCAAACAGATTAATATACAATGGGAGAGGGCGGGGTTTCCAATTGATGAAAGGCCGGAAATTTTCGCCTCTCTTTTCAATTTAGGTTACCAAAAATCAAAACCTAAGAAATACCCAGGTGTTGGTGGTTCGGTATTCAAAGTGCATGACAAAGAGTATACGTTTGGTGGTGTTGCATTTGATTTCTATTATTCTGGAGAACTTTCGGATTTGTTTCCTTACCAGAAAAAGAAATTTACCAAACCGGTGATTGCTCCTAAACCGGTTAAAGTGGTAGAGGAAGATTTGGAAGGAGTAGTACTTCCTCCTACTAATCCTTGATTAAATTTTAGCAGCAGAAATCCTTCTGAGGTAATCCAATTGTCCGCGATGACGCGATAAATGGCAACACAGTTGGACCAGGAAAAATCCAATGGTACGACCTTTATGCTGAGGTGGTGTGTCTGGCATTTCGCGTTCAAGATCAGCTTCAATAAGTAGAGGAAAAGCATTTTGAACGGCAACAATAGTTTCGTCGATTGTTGTTAAAAGTTCCGCCAAACTTAGGTCTTGTCTGTTGAATTCGGCCTCTCTATCGCGAAGGTATCCGTCCTTTCCCAATGCTGCTCCTATGAAATGTCGTAGGTTACCGCAAATGTGATAACTTAAAGTTCCTACAGAATTGATTACACCGGGTTCTGCCTTCCAAAGTAAATTTAGTTTCGTGAGCTCAAGTTCTTGTTTCATGGCTCCCAAATCGCGAACAATGATCTCTTCCGTATCTTTAAGCAAGGACATATTCAAGTGGTTCTAACGTTCTTACTCCTATTAATTCAGGGTGATTTAAATTATTTTCTCCCCAAATGCGAGCTGTTTTCTGATCAATTTTTTCAATTTGTTCGGCAGAAAGGTTATCCATCCAACCGTAACTCTTTCCTTCACGGAAGAAGGTTTGAGTATTGAAGTGAAAACTTTGTGGGTTTTCGGTGATCTCCTTTTTCATGTTATTAAACTCAGTCGCCGCTGCGATCTGTTCGAGTTGTAATTCATTCGGAAGATTCTCAGAAAGAAGAAATTGGCAAAGAATACGAGCCGACTCCATCTTTCGTTCCACGAGATCTTCATACTTCAATACAAGTAAATTTTCTTTATCGATCTTGCCTTTACATCCGTCGATCCATTCCAGTGTATGTTCGTGGTAATCTCCGAAATACATGGTTCCTTGGGTGAACATTTCAACGAATTCATCCATGGTGAGGTCTTCACTGACTCCTAACATTGGATGGGATTTGTAAAAATGATATTGTGATTCAAATGCTCCTCTTGGATCACGGAATACATGAATAAATCTCGTTTTAGGATGTGCTGACTTGAATGGTAGATCATGTATTGAGCAATGCGTGTACCATATTCTTGGAAATCCTTTGGTATTTTCAATATGATTTTGAAAATGTTCGATCCCGTGCTGTGAGATCATGACTTCCGGCCAGGCAATGGTTCCATGTCCGATATCTCCGCTGTGAATTCCGTTCCATTCAGGATATGAAATAGAAGAACGTAAGACTTCGCTTACAAATTTCTTAGTGAGGTGTGTGCCAACTTTTTGATGGGTACAAATAAAGATATCGTTTTCATCAGTATTCCAGGTTTCCTGTAGTTCTCGAATAGCATCAGGGTTGTAAAATGGAGGATAAATGCGATTATCCCAGGCTTTATAAATGAATCCTTTTTCATTCATTGTCATAGTCGGCTCAAAGGATTTGAGTCCTCCATGATTTGTTGTATTGCTCATCGTAAGAGTGGTTTTGGTTTACAATTTGGCTACCAGCAATCCGCACTCGGTGGGAATGATCGTATGACTAATGTTGTTTTCAGTGAACCAATTGAGGAACTCATCACATTCTTCCTGTCTGTCGATTACATTGTCAGCCAGAAGCACACTGCCTTTTTGGATAAGGTTTTTTTCAAGCAATAAGTTTAATTGTTGAAAATAATGACTCTTTTGTGCATCGAAAAATACTATGTCATAAGTACCTTGTAATGTATCGATCACCTGCATTGCTTCTCCAGGTAAAACTTTTACAGGTACATTAAGAGTATCAAACCGTTCTTGAGTGTCGGCAGCGACAAGCTCATCGAATTCTATCGTGTCAATAGTTGCTCCTGAATCGTTTGAAATGCCTCTGAGAAGGTACAAAGCTGAAAGCCCATGTGCTGCACCAATTTCTAGTATTCGTTTTGGATTCGATGCAATTACTAGGCCTTGTAGTATCCTTCCAGTATCTTCTCTGATGGGGTTTCTCCAGCCAAAACTTCCATTGGCATTGGAATAACTTTCGCCTTTTTTACTGAAACCTTCGAGAAGATCTATCTCGGTTTCGATTTGAGTGTTGGTCATGAGTGTAAATTTTGCGGTTAAGGTAGTTTTTTTTGCAAATTTAAGGTAACTTATCTATTTATCAGAACGTTTCATGATTTTTAATTTTTGAGTGCCATAGGAAGTTCTTAAAGTGAGTAAATACATTCCATCGCTAAGATTCATAGTGGTGATGTTGTTGCCTTCCATCTTTATGGGCAATTCTTCTCCTCGTAGATTGGTCAGAATCACTGATTCAATTTGTTCCTCGTCGGCATCAATAATAATATGCTCCGAAAAAGGATTCGGATAACATTTTACCGGCGTATTTTTTATTGTAAATAAGCTAGCCTCTGCATTCGAGTACTGACTAAAAAAACGCCAGATTTCTTTACTTGCACTAAAGTCCATGCAAGTAACACCAATTGTTATCGCAGCACCGGGCCACGTGTGTGCTCCATTGATTATTTTATAATGTTCCATTGTTACATTGTTTGTGCCGGGAGCATAAACATAATGTTCGGCTGAAGCGCCATCTGTGGTATTTGCATTTGGAACCATTGTCATTGCAGGAGCAGCACTGCAACCGTTGTAACCTGCCCAAAACGAAAGTACATTGTCTATTGAAAGCATACCCGTTTGTCCGTTGTAAGGAACAGTTAAATCTGCGGTACCGTGTATTTCCATCACTGGTATTGGTTTAATTGGAGAGCAGTTGTTTTGCGTTTGAGCAGTCATACTTCCTGTTACGGAAGCGATGGCCGCAAATCGATTACTTTCGCAGGCCAATTTATAACTCATAAATCCACCATTTGACATTCCTGTTGAGTAAATGCGTGCAGCGTCGATGTTGTAGGAGGCAGAAATAGTATCGATTAAAGATTCAAGAAACGCAACATCATCTACGTTGGAAGGGAAAAATCCAACATTCCAAAATTGGGTGGAAGTGGTCCCCGGTTGAATAGTTCCTTCAGGATGAACGACAATAAACCCTGCTGTATCAGCAATCGTTTTGAAATTCCCGTAATAAGACTGCTCTGTACCATTGGATGAATAGCCATGTAAATTAAAAACGAGCGGATATGCCTGGGAACCGTTGTAAAGTGCTGGAATATAAAAAGAATATGTTCTAGTTAATCCATTATGCACTGTAGAACCATTTACCGTCGTTTGCGAAAACGATATTGAGATAACTAGGGAAAGCAATAAAGTTACAATTAGGTGCATCAATCAATTTTTCTTTTAAAGTTACAAAAATCTTATTTGTTAACATTTCGTTACTTTCATTTTATTGCTCTTTTCAATTCGTAACTTGCAATATATTTAGTTTAAAAAAATGAGTTTATGAGTTCTGATAATTCGCTCACAGCGAAAAGTAAAATAGCCTATGGGTTGAGAATCCTTCTCTCCTTCATGTTTCTTTTATCCGCAGTTGCAAAATTGTATCCTTCACCACATTTTGCTTTAACAACTTTTGAAATAAAGCAACTTATACCGATGGGATTTAATGAAGTTTCAGCAGCGTATTTTTCAAGAACATTAATTGGCTGTGAACTGGCTTTGGGTATTGGCTTATTGCAACCACATTATTTTAAGAGGCTTGTTTTGCCACTTTCGTTTTTAATGTTGTTACTTTTTTCGTCTCAGTTGACTTATGAAACAATAGTAAATGGAAACAAAGGCAATTGCGGGTGTTTTGGATCATTGCTACCCATGACACCTGTTCAAGCCTTGATAAAAAACATCGTTGCAATGGGAATCATAGCTTATCTTTTTAAAATAACGGATAAAAACGATGATAAACTCAACGGCTATTTAATCTCAACTTTAATCCTCGGAAGTGTATTAGCGGTCTATTTAGTTGGGCCAATGACGAAACGAAGTGCTTCTAGTGTTCCCAAATCAGTGATTCTAGAATCACCAACAACGGAAGCGGTGTCTAAGGAAATAGATACGATAAAAGCGGAGGTTTTAACTTCAGATGTCAAAGAAGAAAAGAAAGAAGAGACTAAAACAAAAGCAGCCACTGAACCCAAAAAGAAGAGCTCTGCATACAGCAAATACTATGCAGATATCGATAGTGGTAAAAAGATTCTTTGTTTTTTTGCTCCTGGGTGCGACCATTGCAAGGAAACAGCAAAAGAGCTGACCCAATTAAAAAAACAGATAAAAGATTTTCCTGAGTTACGAATTATCTTTATGGATGAAGAAGTCGAACTGATCCCTTCATTTTTTGAGTATGCAGGATCAAAATATACCTACCAAGTGATTGATGTAGCTGATTTCTGGAAGGCAATTGGAGGAGCGAAAGATACTCCTGGTGTTATTTATTTGTGGAATGGTAATGTTATAAAAGAATATGACGGAATCAATGAGAAGAAATTTAAGGTGTCAGAATTTAAAGCCATTGTCACTAAGAAATAAATTTCATCTGAAATACCTATGAAAGTTTAGTTGCTTTTATCGTTATTCTGCATAATTATCTTCTTTTTTTGGTTATTTTATTATTCATTTCACAGTCAATTTTTCAGTATTATTAGGCATAATGAATTTTTTACATAAGCTTTTTAAGGCTCCCGAAAAGCGAGTAGACGGCGAGTTTAATAATCGTTTGTCGCAGGCTGTGAATATATTTAGTATCAACGCCATAGTTTTTATTTTTTTGTCAGCATTGTACGGTAAGTATATTTTTAAAAAT
>CAMATR010000060.1 GCA_945861175.1 Chitinophaga pinensis
TTCCAAAGGTGGGTCATGTAAATAGAATAACAAACCATAATCGTTGTCCATGCAAATCCAAATACCCATCCCGGGGGAGTCCAGGGAGCCCTGTCTAAATTCTGATACCATTCATTTGAAACGGGACTACCATTCATCAAAAAAGCCCCCACGTAGATGGCTCCAAAATTGAGAATAAAGAAAACTAAGTATTTCATTAATTAAAAATCAATTTTTTAACCACTTTGTTACCACTTTTATCTGTAAGTTCTAGCATATAAGTCCCTACTTGCAGATTACCTCTTTTCAAAATATATCCATCAGAAAAAACTGTTTCTGTCAACAAATTTCTTCCGGCGAAATCATATAGTGCTACCCTCATATTTACAAAACTTTCCCACTTAACCTGCACATCATTTTGAGCTGGATTTGGATAAACCAACAGTTTCATCTCCTTATATTCCGCTAATTGTGTTATTGAGCACACCTCATCAACTGGAGATCCATCACAATACTCCGTTGAATACAAATTCGCTGTTTCCATCCAATCATTTGCAGGTTGCAAATCGGGGTCATTACAACCCATTTGTTTTAATAAGAAGTCTCTCATAAAATTCAATGTAGTATCCATGTATGGCTGACTTCCGGCATAGGGAACGTGTGGAGCATTCGGAAAAGTATAGAATGTATTCTCAACACCAACAGCACATGCTCTTTCATGAAGCATTCGGCTACCATCTAGGTACATTAAAGGTGTCCCAGGATTTACAATTCCCCTGTTGTACTTTACTGTTCCATCATTGGTTCCATGCATTGAACACAAAGGAACATCACCCGATTCTAACCAGCTGTAACGTGCTAAAGCTCCGCAGCCATTGAGAACAGCATGAACATTTGTGGAATAACCAGGGTTTCCGCTTGTTCCTTCTAGCCCTCCCAAAGAGGCAATTGTTGAAGCGCTCAGAAAATCAGAGATCTCGCAAGCATCATTTAAATAGGCTACATGAAGCGCCGTAATGGCTCCTGCCGAACTGCCTCCAATAAAAATATGATTTGTGTCTACCTTATAGGTGTTCGTTGTTGCACGATCTTTATAGAAAAAACGAATAGCGCCCTTCAAATCCTGTACGGCACGTACAACCGCCTTAACGGCATTAGCTGAATCTATTGGGAAGAAGCCCAAACGATAATCTATACTTGCACACACATATCCTTTTTTTGTGAACTCTTGTGCCCATGTAGCAACATCAATGTCTAATTTTGAGCCGCCGATAAAGCTACCACCGTGCACCCAAATAATTAAAGGTCGAACAGCTGCAGTATCGGCTGCGGGCTCATAAAAATCTAACTTCAATGTAGTATTTGAACCTGTCCAAGAGCTGTTTTGTCCATAGGTAATGTTACTTGTAGTATTGATCGTGGTATATACATTTGAAGCGTATCTTCCTGTTGAGCAGGGTGTTTGACTATAAGTTTGTGCGGTTGTTAACAACAGAAGAACTAAAAAAGTAGAAATTTTCATCGGTATAAATTTTTAAAGATTATGGGAAAAAATTGGCTGAAGCAGCGGTCGCATTAACTGCTGGTATTCTTGCCTTGTATTTAGAATTAATTGCTTTAATAAATTCATTGGCTAAAACGGCATTTCCTCTCGCGTTCAAATGAATTCCATCCAATGAATACGCTCCACCAGAAACAAATTTTGAGCTCATACTAACGCCATTGCTAACAAATCCATCGGACAAGGATCCAATAAACTCGTCAGTACGCACCAGAGCTAAACCAAATTGATTGGACAAGTTGACAATTACCTGATTATATGAAGCAATTCTCGATCTTAATAGATTCACTTCTTGCAAAGTCAATACGAACTCATCTCTGAAAGGGTATAACACCCCAACCTGATTGCACTTTACTGAATCAAGTGGCAGGCTCAACAGCAAATACTCCCCTGGTAATAATTGCCGAACTGAAAAATCATTCGCTGTGCTGTCTACCATCATGAAAGGATTGTTGCCATAGTCAAAAAAATAGCCAAGGGGATTATATACATTGTTCAACAATTGCAGGTTTGACTCGTCAGCCTCTGTTAGAGAAAGTCCATTGTATGGTATCGTTGTAAAGTAAGGCATTTTCGTTACGTCTGGAATTGTTGCCAATACTCCCTTTGCTCCTGAAGAAATAAGTGCCTCAACAACCGCTGTGTAATCCGCTTGAAATTCTGCTACTGTTGGTAAAGTTTGACCTTTGCCCCCTGCCTTTGCGTAAGCCATAACATCATCCAAGCCTAAAAATAAAGAGAAAAAAGTTGGATTTTGCGCCATGGCATCTTCCATTACTGAGGCAGAAACGGCGGATTTCATTCGGTTGAAATAATTGTTTTGAGCGGCATAATTTGCAGTAAACGCATCGCTCACTTTCAAACCAGGCACCCCATAGTTTCCAAAGTGGAAATTGGCATTGTACAAGTTATCAGACCATATTGATAAATCTCCTCCTGCTGCAAGGCGCACTGGGGAAAGTGAAGTCACATTTTCACAATCCGTTTTGTATCCTAGTATTAATTTTGAAAGTCCATTAAGATTCACTCCAACGGAATTCGAACTTATTAAAGGCTGATAAAAACTTCCGCCGCCCACTTTTTCCAATTGACCTGCAATTAAATTTGCCAATGAATTTTCCTGCCCTTCAGCATACAATGCATCATCCGCATAGCCTGAGGTATGCGCTCCACCAATCATAATAAACCGTGCAGGATCTATTTCTCCCGCCGACATTGCTGGCTCCTCAAACTTCGGTTTACAGGAAACAACTCCGAAACCAATAGCTACTATTAAAATGAAATATTTCATACTTGCATTACCATTTATAAACTAATGAAAACCCAGGTGCTATTGCCTTTGTGGTGAATGTGCCAGCCAGGTTTGTTTCTAAATTTCTGTCGCCGCGTTTTATTTGGGTATAATACACTGATACATCCATTGAAAATTGTTCTCCGAAGCGGAATGTCCAACCGAAAGTATAGTATGCTCTGTTTTTGTCGGGCGTTTCTGGAGTAACATACCCATTTTGAACTGGAGAAAACCCGTATCCACCGCCTAAACGCACATCCATTTCTTCCATCACGCGATAGGAAAATCCACCTCTAAAGGCAAAAATATCTTTGTAATTCCTAGCCGATTTTGTATCCGCTAAGGAAGCCGTGTTTTGTTCGTAGTCAAACGCCAATGTATCGTAGGCCTTCCACCCCACGTGATTAATATCGAGCACTGCAGCAAATTTTTCTGACGGTGTGAATGCCAATCCCACTGTCGTTACGCTTGGCAATGGCAAAGAAGATGTGAACTTCCCGGAGGGGAAATTTGGTTCCAATGAGCTTGGCACGGTAAAAGTTGCATATCCATTATTGAGATTCATGTTTACTTGGGATCGATATGTCAAACCAAGCGCCAACTGTTCTGAAAGTTTAGCATGAATTCCTGCATTAAAGCCATACCCCATTGCTTTACCAGAAAGCTCAACATGGGCATAAGATCCATCTGCAAATTGCACTGGAATATCCTTTTGCAAATTCACATTGCCAGTTGTTAAGATTGGTCCGCCACCAATACTCACATAATCGTTGAAACGAAAAGAAAGAGTTGGTTGTATAAATATTGCTTTTAATTCAAGTCTCGTAAGGGCAAAGCGACCAATCCAGTCGTCCTCGTATTGCACGGTACTGCCAAATGGCGTATAAACGGCGATACCGTATTTTAAGCGCGCTTCTTTTTTACTCTGAAAAAGACCATACGCCGAAAAAGGGGTGCCGATGGGTGAATTCGTTCTGTAGCCTTGTCCGGTAGCAGAATCCACATACAATACATTTGCTAAAACACCCGTCATTGCAACATTTACTGAATTTTCATTGGAGAAACCTGCCGAACCCGGATTGTAAAAAAGACTTGCTCCATCTTGAAAAAGTGCCGTTCCAGCACAGCCCATTCCCTGTTGTTTCTGGCCTTGGAAATTCACCTGAAAACCTTGGGAAAACAGCACTTGTGAAAAGATAAAACCCGATAACGCGAGTAAAAGTTTTAGCATAGTTTAGTTTTAGCAACACTTCGAATGTATGAATTTAATTTGAAAATCTTCAATGGGTAAAAACAAAACAAGTTTAAAAAGGCCAATATCAGTTGCTATTTATGGTAGTTACACTTCATCAATAAAATCCGCTTATTGCCTTTCAACAGACAATTTTATTCTTTCAAATGAGGTTTCTTTATAAATTGTCAAGATGTACGTTCCGATTTCTTTGCTTTCAATAAAGATTTCTCTTGTGGCAGGATTTGGATAAACCGTGCTTTTATCTAGAACTTCATAGTAGTCTATTTTATGATTGGAGTTGAACTGACTTAGGTATAGGATTCAAACTTAACCTTGGCCAGCTAAAACATTTAAGCATAAGATAAATATACAAAAATCAGTACAAATTACCTCTTAAAAATTCGCTGTTCCAGGTCAATGTGTACATTAAACGGCCCAATAACGGGGTCGGCCCTGTAATAATCAGTTGAAATCAATTGAGCGCCGCTTTCCAAGGCACTTTGGAAGCGCGTGTAATCATTTTTTCGCGCTTCCAAAGTGCCGGCATCGGATCGGGTACGGACGATGTATTTTTTTGCCAGTTCCGTTATTTCTTTCTCCTTACCTAAGGGTTCATTTTGGATGACGAAGGCCGTTTGAGGTGCTTGTGTATCCCCATATACAAACATGGGGCGTTCACTTTTTGAAGTAAGATAATTTCCAATAGGGTCTCCGTCCAGAATAAAAAAGATTTTTCCACAAGTTTCTTTTAAACTTGGCCAACCTGATTGGTCGAGACGTTCAGAGACAGAAGCGTAATTTCCTTTGAGTAATGCGGGATTAAATAACTTGTCTGAACAGAGGCTGAAGACGTCCAGAATCTCTTTGTCCAAGCGATCCATAGCTAATGAATCTACCGGCGCAGCTTTGTGAAAACCCAGTCTTTTCAAAGTTTTTGAATAATCTGCTGGCGCGGATGTTTTTACCTCAACATTCACAAATAAGGGTGTATGATCAGGGTGAAGCAAACTCCAGTCTCTCAGTTCGGTTAACGCCTGCTTGAACGTGATGTAATTGGTCTCATAATCCACATCGGCAATATGCAGGACTTTAAAACCCGGGGTACGCCACAAACTGTCTTTAGCGCGTTGCTTTAGTCCACAAATAAAAAAATTTACCCGCCTTTTCGCCAGATGGCCTCCTTTATGGTCATAATGTACATCGAATTCGAATCCTCTAATAGTATACTTATCCAATTGAACGGTTAGGGATTCGTGTCCGTAATCAAGTTGTATAGGGTCTAATTCACCGCTTAGGTGTTTTTTGAAATGTGACAAAAAGCGAATTACGCTCGGATCCGGCTTGCATTTATAGCTGTTGTGAGAAGCAAGGAAGCGATAATGATTGAGTGGAAGGGTGTCCGATTGTTGACCGACAAGAACGAATGGGAAAAATAATCCCAAAAATATCACAACAACTAAAAAAAGCAGAATACGAAAACCCTTGATAATCTCTAATTGCTTAAAAATGATAAGAAATACCAATGGAAGGATTCAGGAAAACATTCATACTTTTTCCTTTCCTGTTTTCAATCAGCTTGTCAAATACACCATCTGCCATTGGAAGGAAGATAAAAGACAAATCCGCTTCTAAAAAGAGGGAATTACTTATCTTAAACTGAGGAGTAAATCCAAACATAATGCTAAGCATGTCATCATTTCCTTTAATCAACGGGTCATTGAATGTAACACCTGAAGCAATAAGAGAATCTTTGAAATCAGGGTGGAACTGACTTGCCAAACCTAAGCCAACATGGAACATATAGTTTGCTTTTTTCTCGGTGACGCCTCTATCAGCTGAAATGTTTGCTACTGCCTCGAGATTGGCACGCAACGACATGGAATTATCAACAATTGATACATCGTTAAAATCTCCTTTAGAACTTAACTGGTCATACCCTAAACTCCCTTTGATACCCCAAACCGGAGTCAACATGTAACCTAAACCGGCATCAAGATGCAATCCGGGGGCGTCCTTACTCAATTCTGAGTGAATCCCCCCAATTCTTCCACCGAGGTGCAGATCAAGAAAAAGTTTAGATGGTTCAGATGGTGTTTCAGCAGGCGTTTCTTGAGCAAAGAAACTCATTGATATTAAAGAAGAAAATAAAAAGCTACCGCATTTCATAATTTCATGTTTTTGATTCCAAAAATACACTTTTTTAACATTTATACACTTAATCTTGAGATTAATGTGCGCTCCCAATTCTTATTACACGTGTTTCCTTATTTCTAAGTATTCTACCCTATATTTTGTTGATTATTTTTAAATAGGGTCATATAAACATAACACCTTAAACCGATCTTTGAACATCCAAAAGAGCTACTTTAAACAATATGGAAAAAAAGTTAAACGCGAACTAGATCTGGGCATAATCTCTGATTTACACCTCGGCAATTATGGAAGCCGCGCTTAGTCGCCCATTTTTTATTTAAAGAAATTTTGTTTTTAGATTGTTAAAGCCAAAGTATTCTTGCTGACAACAATCTGACTTATTAGGTCTGTTCGTTACTCATAAATTAAATCAGTTGTAATTATTAATTTTACATCATGGTAAATACAATTCAAGAATGGTCAACACATTTATGGCAGTGGTCTATAAACCACGGGGTTTTAATATTGCTTTATTTGTCTACAGGTTGGTTAATCAACAAAATTGTCTTCCGCTTTATTGATAAAATAACCCGAATGGCTCTGGTAAGCGATAAACAGACCTCATTAGAAGCCGAAGAAAAACGCAAAAAAACCCTAATTGAAATTTTCACGTGGGCCACGCGCCTTATTGTATGGGGTATAATTTTTATGATGGTTTTAAAAGAATTGGGTATTCCTATTGGGCCTATTATTGCAAGTGCTGGAATAATTGGTTTAGCTTTTGGTTTTGGGGGACAATACCTCATCCGAGACCTGATAACAGGTTTCTTTTTAATTTTGGAAAATCAATACCGCATCGGAGACTTTGTTTATATCAATGGTGTTGAGGGGCTTGTAGAAAAGATTTCCCTTCGCCTTACCACACTGCGTGATGTAGATGGTACGGTGCACTTCATACCACATGGAGAGATTAAGCTAGTATCGAATGCCGCCAAAGAATTTGCAAATATAAACCTTGACATTGGAGTAGCGTATGACACTAATGTCAAGCTGTTAATTGAGGTAATTAACCGTGTTGGTAAGGAACTAAAAGAGGACAAGGCTTATGGCGAGGAAATTACAAAAGCCCCACATTTTGAGCGCATTCAAGAATTTGCAGATTCTGCGATAATAGTTAAAATAAAAGGTGAAACCAGGGCACTAAGTCAATGGGATATTACGGGCGAATTGCGTTTGCGCCTGAAGTATGCATTTGACGAAGCTGGGATTGTAATACCATTCCCTCAAATGGTCGTGCACCAGGCAAAAGAGATCATAAAAAAGTAAACCAACTCCGGGTTATGCTTGTTACAACTGGAATTTTGGTGGAACAACAGCATCTTTTGACGTGACTCAAACTGGTTCATACCTCGTGTAAGTAAGCTCTGCTGAAGGTTGTGTTTCAACTGATGAAATTTTTGTAACCGTTGACCCTTGCCTAGGTATTGGTGAATTTGATAACACTGTTTCTATCTATCCAAATCCTGCAGCTGAAAAAGTAAGCATCGAACTGTATAACGATGCTGAATTTAGTGCATTTCTGATGGATGAAACAAGACGAATTATTGAATACGGCGTTGCTAAAGGAAATCAAGTAGATTTTAACCTTTCTCGCCTTGCGAATGGTATTTATTCTATCACTGTTCTAACAGGAGAAAATACCATTACCAAAAAGATTGTGAAGCAATAGTCACGTTTTTTGAA
>CAMATR010000061.1 GCA_945861175.1 Chitinophaga pinensis
TAGGCTGCGCACTCGTTGGGTTATTCAATCCCGTTGAAGGTGACCATGCATAAGTATAACCCGCTACCTGTGCTGTGCCGATAGTTGGATTGTAACCGGAACAATAACTCAAATCACCGTTCGCATCAGCGGCCACTATACAGCAAGAGGAAGTGAAGTTCGATGTAGCCTGATTGTCACATGAAACTGTGCCATAAGATATCGTCGCTGTCAAAGTGAAATCATAGCTGTCACTTGGAATCGCGGTTAGTGTTGGCGATAATGAGCTAGAAGCACCGGGTATTGTAATTGTGGGAATAGATGTCCATAGATAACTGATATTCGCATTCAAGGTAAATTGAGTAGAATAATCAACTGCAGCGGGGACCTCAAATATAGAGGCTGTTGCTGCCGAACACGAATTGTCATTAATCACTGAATTGATGACCCCTGAGCTATACGCAATAGTCGTAGGTGAGCCACAATATGACGCAAGGTTAGAAAAGGTGATCGTTGCATTGGTTAATGATCCCACATCCGCACCGATACAGTCGTATATCTGAACGGTCCATCCACCTTCTGCCGCATTACAACCGTAAATAGTAGACCAATTGATAGGTGTACTTGGCGAACCATAACTGCCATAGTTCCCTGTAAGTGGTGTGCTAGCAGAACATACATCCAAATTAGCGGATGCCAAGTTAGAAAAACAGAGATTCGAGACATTATTCCCTGAATTACAAACCGATCCTTGTCCAATCGATCCTGGATTAGGCGATAATGAAACTATTGGAGAACCGCAAGAGGCTGGTCCCACCAAATAAAATGCTAAATCTGAAACGTAGGTATGATTGGCAGAAAAACAAACACTGATATTCGTCGCAGATGAGACCAAAGATTGAACAGGAGGAGGATTAAAGTAGGTAAAACTTCCATTCACATCGATTGTACCTGTCAAGTTTGTAGCATCACATGCAGTTTCTGTATTGGAAGCAGTAACATCGCTGTTCATATTCCAAACCCAAGCAATATAGCATCCTACGAGTACACTTGAAGCGTCATAAATCTGAACCTGATAACCATCACTTGGTAGGTTGTTTTGAGTTGAACTAGCACCTATAGTGCTTTGATAAGGTTGCCAGGTAAATGTAGTTTGATCGTGATAAAACCAGTTGAATGTGAATGGCCCTGTACCTGAAGGAGCATTTGCTGTTAATGACGCAGTATTATTCGTCAACCCATCAGCGCACCAAATATGAATGGGATCATTCGCCACACCACTGGTGTAATTAGTTAAACTTGAACCGGAACTGCCATTTGGTGTAATTTGCGAAATCCCCGAAAAAGAAACGGCTGCAAATAATAGGATAAGAAATATTATTTTTTTCATACTATTTTTCATTTTCATTCTCAAGCAATGCTATCTTTTTCTTTAAGTCCGCTATCTCATTCGCGTAACGATCCTTTTCCTTAGGATCCGAAACTGCATTCCTTTTTTGCTCGCAGTCATTCATAATGCTGATCAATTGCTCTCGATTCCATTTCTGCAATGGCTTCGAAGAGCCAGCGTTTGAAGAATCTATTTCCTCTATCTTTTCTACTCCTTGAGCTTCATGAATAACTATACCATTTGAAGTCTTGGCAGAATTAGTATCAACGTTACTATTAGTAGCCTGCGCAAAAATGACATTGACAGAGGGCAGTAAAATCAGAAACGAAATAATTGTTATGATTTTCATAGTAGTTTTTTTTTACAAAGATAGACAGAACTGCACATTAAATAGTTGCACAAAGGGGAAATTAAAAAACAAATTGTTTTTCATTTGCGAGGAAGCTTTCAAAGTAGTATTTTTGCATAGAAATAAACAACTATTTATAATTAATCTAAATAAAGGTTTATGGTAACAGTTACGGAATCAGCTAAAAAGCAAGCTGTTCGCCTTATGGCAGACGAAGGGAAAGAAGGATTTTTTATCCGCGTAGGCGTTGATGGAGGAGGATGCTCAGGATTAATGTATCAGTTAACTTTCGACAATACTGAAAAAGAAGGTGATAAAGTTTTTGAAGACAACGGTGTCAAAGTCGTAGTTGATAAAAAAAGTTTTTTATACTTAATAGGCACCACGCTTGATTTTTCTGGTGGCTTAAACGGTAAAGGATTTGTTTTCAATAATCCTAATGCAGGGAGAACTTGCGGATGTGGCGAATCTTTTTCGCTTTAACCTATATATTGAAAATGGGATATACCGAAAATGAGCTTGCCAAGGATCTTGAAAATCAGGAATACAAATTTGGTTTTGTTACAAATATTGCTTCTGACAAAGCGCCAAAAGGATTAAACGAAGACATTATTCGATTCATCTCAGCAAAAAAAAACGAACCAGAATGGCTATTGGAGCACCGTTTGAAAGCATTTGCCATCTGGAAAAAAATGACTGAGCCTAGCTGGGCACATGTAAAATATGCTAAACCAGATTTTCAGGATATCACATACTATTCAGCACCAAAACAATCAAAAAAATACGAATCATGGGACGACGTTGACCCTGAGATGAAAGAAACCATGGCAAAATTGGGAATTTCGTTGGAAGAACAGCAGCGTTTAACAGGGACCAACATCGCAGTTGATTTCGTTATGGATTCAGTATCAGTTGCTACATCTTTCAAGGCAAAACTTGCTGAACTTGGAATCATTTTTTGTTCTTTTTCAGAGGCGGTGCAGGAATATCCTGATTTAGTAAAGAAACATATGGGGACGGTTATTCCTGTTACTGATAATTACTATGCAGCCTTGAATTCTGCTGTATTTACTGATGGATCATTTTGTTATATTCCAAAAGGTGTAAGATGTCCGATGGAACTCTCAACTTATTTCCGCATAAATGAGGGCGGCACCGGCCAATTTGAACGTACTCTTGTGATAGCAGATGAAGGGTCTTATGTTTCATACTTAGAAGGCTGCACAGCACCACAAAGGGATGAGAATCAATTGCATGCTGCTGTGGTAGAATTAATAGCCATGGATAATGCAGAAATAAAATATTCAACTGTACAAAACTGGTATCCTGGAGACAAAGAAGGGAAAGGTGGAATTTTCAATTTTGTTACGAAACGTGGAATTTGCGAAAAACATGCAAAAATTGCTTGGACACAAGTAGAAACAGGTTCTGCAGTTACATGGAAATACCCTTCTTGTATACTAAAAGGTGATTATTCGATAGGTGAATTTTACTCTGTTGCAGTAACCAACAATTTTCAGCAAGCTGATACTGGCACAAAAATGATTCACTTGGGAAAGCATACAAAAAGTACCATCATTTCAAAAGGTATTTCCGCAGGCAAATCACAGAATTCATATAGAGGGTTGGTACAAATTCACAAGAATGCAGAACATGCAAGGAACTTCTCACAATGCGATTCTTTATTGATGACAGACGAATGCGGTGCTCATACATTTCCTTACATTGAGTGCAAGAACAGTACTGCTAAAATTGAACATGAGGCCACAACTTCTAAAATTGGTGAAGATCAAATCTTCTATTGTTTGCAAAGAGGAATTAGTGAAGAGAAAGCAATCAGTTTAATTGTCAATGGTTACTGCAAAGAAGTATTAAATCAATTGCCAATGGAATTTGCTGTAGAAGCACAAAAACTCTTGGCTATTTCGCTAGAAGGTTCAGTGGGATAATGAACATTTGAAAAGATATTAATCATAAAGAAGTATCTAATTGAATACTTCCAACACAAAGAAGATGATCACAATAAATAATTTACACGCTTCGATTGACGGAAAAGAAATTCTTTCCGGTTTGAGCCTAGAGGTTAAACCTGGAGAAGTACATGCTATCATGGGGCCTAATGGCGCAGGGAAGAGCACACTGGCATCTGTGCTGGCGGGAAGAGAAGAGTATCAAGTAACTAGTGGGTCCGTAAATTTTGATGGTAAAGATTTACTCGACATGTCTACAGAGGATCGAGCGCGAGAAGGATTGTTCCTTGCATTTCAATACCCTGTAGAAATTCCAGGTGTCTCAAATGTCAATTTTCTTCGAACAGCATTAAATGAAATAAGAGAATACAAAGGACAAAAGTCTATCTCTGCAAAAGACTTTATGGCCATGGTCCGAGAAAAATCTTCAGTTGTTGAACTGGATCCTAAACTTGCTTCGCGCTCTGTAAATGTAGGCTTCTCAGGCGGAGAGAAAAAACGAAATGAAATCTTCCAAATGGCCATGTTGGAACCAAAACTTGCAATACTCGACGAAACGGATTCTGGATTAGATATTGACGCCCTCCGCATTGTTGCAAATGGTGTAAACACACTAAAATCAAAAGAAAATGCAACCATTGTTATAACCCACTATCAGCGCCTTTTAGATTACATTGTACCTGATTTTGTGCACGTTCTATACAACGGTCGGATCGTTAAGTCAGGGACAAAAGAACTTGCTCTTGAACTGGAAGAAAAAGGATATGATTGGATTAAAGCAGAGATTGACGCACAATAATTCTTGCACAAATGAATGAATTAATTCAAGATTCTAAAATCAACTCATTTGTTGAGTCACTTCCAAAGACAAAAATTCCTTTCAACAATGAATTAATTGTTAATGCTTCCACTGTTTTAAAATCGATCGACTTCCCAACAACACGAAGTGAAGCATGGAAATATACTCGTCTTGGCAGAATAAAAGCAATTTCAGCTTCTGGACAGTCAGCGCGTGTTGGAAAGAATTTGAGTAGAGAACTAATCAAGGATAGCTATCAAATTAGCAATTCAGGGCTGACATTTGTTTATGAAAATGGTGTTTTTAGAAGTGATTTATCTTCTGGGGAATTTCCAAAAGGAGCGACCATCAAACCACTTACAGGATGCGCAAAAGAAGAGTTAACTTCTGTTGGACAAACTATTCAATTAGAGAATGAATTATTTAACTCCCTGAATACGGTCTATGCAATAGATGGGATGTCAATTGACATCGAAGATGGAACAGTGATTAATGAGCCTATCCAATTAATTCATTTATTGACTGGGAAAAATACTATTGCTAATTTGCGCAACGTCATTCGCATTGGGAAATTTGCAAAAGCAGAAATTATGCAATCCTTTTTTGCTCTTGATGCTGAAAATTCATTCGCGAATAGCGTTACAGAAATCAATGTTTCTGAAAATGCGCATTTAAGTATCCATAAACTGCAAAGTGAAACAGAAGGAAACTTTCATATTTCAACAGAACAAGTTGAACAAGCAAAAGACTCTACTTTTACAATCAATACAATCACTCTTGACGGAACTTTTGTTAGAAATAATTTAAATATTTCAGTTAATGGCATCAACGCAACAACTAATCTAAATGGCGCTTATATTTTAAAGGGCCAGCAACATGTTGATAATCATACTTGTGTAGACCATAAAGCACCCCATTGTAATTCTAATGAATTGTATAAAGGAGTTATTGACGATAAGTCGACAGCTGTTTTCAATGGAAAAGTATTTGTAAGAAAAGATGCTCAAAAGATAAATGCGTTTCAGTCAAACGCAAATGTTTTGTTATCCGATTTATGCACTGTTAATTCAAAACCTGAATTAGAAATCTATGCTGATGATGTGAAATGTTCACATGGTTCAACAACAGGGCAACTCGATGAAGAGGCTGTGTTTTATCTTCGCGCCCGAGGAATATCAGAAAAAACAGCTAGAAGCCTTATGATTGAAGCATTTATGGCTGATGTGCTTGAAAAGATTGAAAACGAAGATTTCCTAAAGTATACTCAAAGCAAACTAAACAAAAGATTCAACTGGGAATCAATTGTTGAATAAACGGATATCCTCTTCATCAAAATTAGTGTAATCCTTTACAATCAGAGCTATCTCACTCATTATTTGCGCCTTTTGGGGATCTTTTGGTGAATTGTCTTCTAAATAATCTTTAAAGTGTAATTGCGATTCAAGAATATGGCGTTCCTGAAAAGGCCCCTCCATATTTTCAATGATGGTGAGGCATTCAAGCGCTTCCATAAAATCACCTTCAATAGCCATTTCAACAAAGTCTGGTAGGTAATAACTATAATTTAATTTACAATTCCAAATAGTAGACAACAATGGCTGACGTACCGATTTAAAATTTTCATCTTTCAAAAGAACCATTATTTCGTCAACAGCCGAAGAAACATTCAAATCTGATAAAAAGGCAATTACATCTTGTTTAACGTATTCATCACTCACAGATTTCAACAATTCTACTAGCGGCCTAAGAACTTCTATACTTCCCTCAGATTTTAATAATTTCAATGACTGACGAATCTTTTTAATATCCCCGCTTTGAAAATCTTCAATTAACTTTTGAATTTTCTGACTTTTCTTTCCAACCTTATTCTCCACACTACTATTTTTTATTTTTAACAAAGTTAATTAATTCATTAGAAGCAAATACGTTCAGAGAATGTTCAATATCTTTGCGGCATGAGGTTAATCAATATTCTTCTGCCACTTTGTATTCTTTCTGTCTTAATAACGGGCTGTCGATTAGAAACTGCAAAACCATCTACACAACAACACATCTTACTTGCAACTGACTGTCTTAACAGCCAAGATCATGAGATTTTTAAAGTATTTGAAAAGCAAACAGGCATCAAAGTCAGGATTCTTCACTTGTCAGCTGATGAAATTGTTTCCAAACTTAAAAGTGATGGAATCAATACTGAAATTGATTGTATAATTCTTGGTTCAATCTTTGAAATAGATCGTATTAGTCGCTTAAAATCCCTTCAAAAAATTAAAACTGATAGCCTCCCAAAAGAACTAGGGACGAAGCATATGTCTGAAAATCGAAGTTTATTTGGCCTCGGTTTTGATCCATATATCATAGTGACGCTAGGTGATGTATCAAAAAAAATAAGAAATTATTCCGATTTAAAACACGTTGATAATTGGTGCACTGATCTCAACTCAAGAAATGATCTATTCCCGTTCTTTTCTTTCATTACCAGTAAAATTCAACCAACGAGCCTTCTTTCGGGAGAAGATTGGATTCATGATTTTAATGCAAAAAAAATCAAAACTCTTGAAAAAGTTGATACCTTGATTTATTCAACAGTTCTTTTCACAAAATATTCCTCATTTTTAACAAAAACCAACTCTTCATTAAAGGTCTATAAAAAAGGTAAAGTTCTTTTCCCTAATCAACGAAATGGCGGCGTATACTATGATATGCCATGTTTTGCTCTTATAAAGCAAGCACATAATTTCACAAATGCCATGTACTTTATGCGTGCAATATATGCTAGTGGACTAAATGCAAAGATTAACCTTCGACTGAATACTTTCCCAATAAGTTTTAACTCTGCATTGAAAAAAAGCTATCATAGCATTAGATTCAAAAGGTATAGTCGAACGCCAATTCGGCTCACCAACAACTATTCAATTGTTCAAAGTATACTCTATTAAAATAAGATAGATTTAAGGATTTTTTGCTTTACTTAAGAATTCTTTTAATCAAATTGAATTATCCTGATTTAAACTCAATAATAGAGTTGAATCCCTGTGAAAATTATTAAAGTATTTTCAAATACGAAAAAAAATAAAAAGGCAAATCTATAAGCCGGGTTCTGTTTCCCGTATACGGGATGCCTATCATTTATCTAGTTCCGAACTCACGCGCGGAATCAATCGACCTACCCTCCGAGTTGGGCGAGCAACCCTCAAGCCTCGGTATACATGGTCTTTCAGCCCGTAAGGTTTACCTAGCTGCACACGTCACCATCTGCACGGTGAGCTCTTACCTCACCTTTTCACCTTTTCCACATTACGAAACAAAGTTCGTAAGGGTAGTTTTCCTTTCTGTGGCACTCTCTGTTGCCGAAAAATCGACACCTTCCCGTTAGGAAGTACGGTGCTCTATGCTGCCCGGACTTTCCTCTCTTCGTCATAAACGAACAGTG
>CAMATR010000062.1 GCA_945861175.1 Chitinophaga pinensis
TTAATTTGATAGAAGCTTATGAAAGCATGCTTTCTTTGAACTGTTTAAGTTTTAGAAGTGCTGTATTTTTTATTGATTCATCGTTCATCAATACTGAAATAATCACCATTTTCGAGAAAAATTTGAATGAAGGTTTAAATTCTCAAGATATAGCAATTCTTAAATCAAAGATTTTTAATATTTACAAAAACATTTCTGAGTCAGGCTTGATGAACAAGACAATAATTTCCAAAATCCTTGATATTATATTAGAATCTAAGGAAAAATTAAACCTTAAAGATTTTATAGAAATTACAACTGAAAAATCGCTTATTTATATGAAGACAAGATATAATCAGGAGTATAGCGAGGAAATAATTGGAATTGATGAATTAACAATTGATATATCATAAATGCCATATGAACATACTATATGGACAAAGAAACACACCCTTTTTTAGAACTAGACAAAATAAACGGCACAACTAAATTAATACTTGATTCTTTCCCTGTATTTGGAATTACAAATCCAGATAGTGAAGAAAAACAAAAAATTAGAACAAGTGATGGAACTGTACGGTTTTTTTATGGAAGTTGTAAGAGTAGTTTTTGGAGCCTTTATCATCTACATATAGATCGTAGTTTAATAATACCAATTAATGTTGACAAGGCTATTGAAAGCTTGAAAAATAACAGTATAGCTATGTTAGATATTATAAAGTCATGCGAAAGAAAAGGAATGAGCGCATTAGATTCGGATCTTAAAAAGAGAGAATATAATTCAGGGATGATAGAAGATTTCATCAAAAATGGAGGAATTAAAATTCTATGTACTTCAAAAGGAGTGATGGAGTTACTTCATGAAAAAGTAATGTTCCAAATGAAAGATGTAAAGTATTTAAAATCTGAAACTTCTTCATTACAGGTGAAAATAATAAACGAATTAGGAGGAGAAATCAATCAAATAAAAAAGGGTATTTGTCGAGTCTATAATTTAAACGGAAAACACATACAAATTCTTTCAATTCCCTCACCAGGTTCTCCTCAAAGACAATTAAAGCAATTTGGTTTTAATGGTGATGATTGGAGAGTTTATGCAGACCTGTATTTTGAGTTTTCGTTTAAATGGCTAACCTTATAATTTATTGATAAATGATAACCAATCAAACTCACAACCTGCCGCCACGCCTTTTTAATAAAATAGTGGCTGTCCAAGCTGAAGACACCAACTATGCTGCTGATGAATTAGTAGAATTAGGAGAAGAAATTCTAGCTCAATTGGCAGCGATTGGTTTTGCCGTCTATTTGCATCAGCCAAATCAGAAGGAAGCATTTAATGATTTTTTAATCAATTTATTCAATAATTCAGGACATGATTATAATGCTGGCCCACTTTACCGTTGGGCTGCAAATATGATCTTAAATGCCGATGGTGAGTTAGCAAACAAAATCAAACCATTTTTTTGGGAAGAATCTGAAGGTGAATTAATCTTGAATAAACAAATACATCATTTAGCTTCCCTTAGAAACGAAGTAATGCATGGTTTTTTCGTTTTGCCACCAGAACGTAACAAGCAGGAAGCAGAGAAAGCATCAATAATTTTAGAACAATTTGTTAATTCTAATCTTTTTGAAACACATTGGGGCGATTTTTCATTTCTCACAAATAATGGATTCAATGGAAATTGGCAGGTTACCGATTCCGATTGGAATCAATTTAATTCATGTTTTGATTTTTCAGAGTTAGCAGAGCGTATTCGTTATGAATGGAGCCTTGAATTTACTATTAAAGAGCAAAATTTCTCTTCTGTAAAAGTTAATTCAGACAAAGAAATATTAAACGATATTAAAAAATTTGAAAGTTCAAATATTAGGGGCGCATTAGCAATTTGGAATAGTCCAAATGATTTAATTGGAACAGATGTGTACAGAATGATTGTGCAAAACTATTCTAATCAAAACTATTTACCTATCTGCTATTCATTTAATAATACTGGTGTAACCTACACTCAAACTTTTCTATTGCATCAAATATTAACAGTTTTATCCAAACATGTTGGAGATACTAAAACATTTAAGGATCCAATAAAAGGAATAAGGGAGTTGCGTAAGAAATGTACTAAAAGGCCAATAGTTGTATTAAATAATATACATATTGGATTATTTAATAATAAACATGCATTAACTATTGTTAATGAACTTTACGAAAACGAAATCATATTTATAGGTATTGGGGAACATTACACCTATCTAAATCGGTATTTCAACAAAACATTAAACTTAAAATCAAAATCTAAAATTCCAAAACTTAAAGAGTGGAACACATCACTTGTTAATTATTTGAGATTTAAAACCATTGAAAAAAATGTAAATGCAGAAGATGACATCCTCTTAATAGCATCAATAATTAAAAAAATGCTATCTACTTTAAAAAAGGGAAATAAAGTTATTGTTAGACAATTTGCAGATAGGCATAATTATCCAATTGAATTTGTAAACGAGGCGTTCTCAATATTGCATCCATATTTGAGCGTATCTAATAAGTCCTTTGAGTTAGATGAAATGGATGATTTATATGATTTTCCAAAAAAAATAACAGAAAGTTCAAGAATATTTTTAAGCCTGGGCAGACGGGATATTAAGTTAGAATATAAACATAAAATTCTTTCCCTTTAAGATTTAGATCATGATAAAATAAATTCAATTTTAATTAAAATCTATATAGAGCTTAAATAATACAGCAGAGAATTAAATCCTATAATTAAACAGAACAAATTGCAGGTTTCTAACAGAAATAACAAAAATTTTTGACCAAAAAATGAAAGGGAATTTAACACCAATTAATCGCTATTACGAAAGGTATTTAGAATTAAAGTCTAAAATATCCTTTTCAAATGATTTAGAATTCTCAGAAATCATATTAAAAAAGCCAACGGAATTAAATAACTTTTTTATGGCTGCATTGGGTCTTAGTACATTAATGCTCAGAATTGGTGCTATAATTCAATTAAGTACTAAACTTAATGATGGTAACTCAGAAAATGATGCCCTGTTTATGAAACAGGTATTAGATAATTTAAGAGAAACCTTACCATCTGATACCAATTGGAAAAATCTTTGGATTGCCGCGGCTGAAAAAGATTCAATTTGGGAAAAGCCTGTATTAATCCCAAAAAATGGCGGACAATCACTATTAGAGAAATTTGTAACTTTTAGAAATAAATTCGTTCACCAATTCATACAAATTCGTGAATCAGATCTAAATCATCTAAATAAAGCTATTTTAATTTTCGAAGAAATGGAGCAGCTTGTTAAATTATTTGAAAATTCTGAAATTAAAAGAATAGAAGGTCATTTCTACTTTTTAAAAGGTGAAACAAGGGTAAACTTATTTCCGTTCGTTCAAGAAGGTCTATCAGATTCACTTCCATACATATTTCAAGGGTTATACAATAATAAAAAAGAAGTAAAATTATTAAATATTCATTATGGAAACGAGATTCCACAAGACAGTGATAAATACATAGAACCAAGCTTTAAACCACTTAGAGATTCTTTACAAGGTGGAGCAGGTCAAGTATTTGACCATAGTGAAAGAATGAATTACTATAGAGTTTGCTTTGTAGGAAGAGAACAGGAACAAAATGCAATTGTAAATTGGTGCAAGGCAACAACAGAAAATGGTATATTGCCAATTTTCTCTCCTGCTGGCATGGGAAAAGGCGCTTTAATTGCCAATACAATTTATGCCCTTCAAGAAGAAAAAATTCCTGTATTATATCATTTTTGTGGCTCTGGGATGCAGAATAGTTTACATAGCACTTTATATCATTTAATATTACAAGGAAAGAAAAAACAATGGTGGGATGAACAAGATGAAGATATTAAAAGGAAACTAACCCGTTTACCAAGTAAATATATTGAAGTCATTCATCTATTTCAAGATTTACTTAATAATCACTTCAATAACCCAAGAACAAATATTTCAAATAATTTAATCATCATAATAGATGCTTTAGATGAAGCTTCAGTAGCTCAACCGTCACTAAACCTTTCGGATTGGTTTATGAAATATAATGAGAAGGATGAGCCTATAGAAGACTGGGGAAGTTCGCCTCATATTAAATGGATTTTTAGCTACAGAAAGACTCAAAACAAAAAGGGATATACATTACCTTTTTATAAAAATATTGAGGATATACATAATCTACAACCCTTAGAAGGTCTGACTAGTTTAGCTGTTGATGTAGCATTAGAAAAATTTAACGTTTCTGATGATTTCAAAAAGGAAGTGCTAATCAAGGGGGCAATTTCTATGTAATTAATCCGCTAAATACATCAACTTTAAAAGAAACGTATGTCTTTGTTCATTAGAAGCAAAAAGTTCCAAGTTTGCACGTCACCCCGCCTGACGCAAAACCCGTGTCAGCGGCTGCTCTTCTTTTCATGCTGGAAATCTTACGGCGGGTTCCATAAAGTTTTGGTTTGTTATCTCACAAGAAATTTGGTCAATAAACTCCATTGGTGCTCCTTTAATAAACTCTGTCAAAAGCCAGTTTTGTGATAGTTTGAAGTGATTAACAAGTGTCAACGGCTCGTATCGTGCAAGTTCACTCAGTCTGTGCATACAAGCAAACATTATTGTCAATGGATGTTTGTCTACAATGTGATTAACGCTAGTCCTTTTAAAATACCAAAGTGTTGAGGATCCAAAAATGTAATGTAGATGTCGTCTATTCGTTTTATGAAAGTCCGTCAACCTTTGAATGTTCCTATCTCTATGCTGTCTTTGACTTGACCAAACGAAATGATTGTTTGATATAAATAAATAAGTATTCTCATTACTTCTTGCATTGTCATTGGAAAAGCCGATTGGGGTAATCTTATTGGTTGTATGACCGTTTGCGTAGTTTCCTGTTGTTTTAAAAGATAGATATACTTCTCTTGTTTCACTGTCCTTTAAAAACGTAGGATTTATAATAGGAATATAAATCTCA
Source organism: Chitinophaga pinensis (assembly GCA_945861175.1). Classification (GTDB taxonomy): domain Bacteria; phylum Bacteroidota; class Bacteroidia; order Flavobacteriales_D; family Crocinitomicaceae; genus M0103. The sequence goes on from CAMATR010000062.1 coordinate 4,977, forward strand.
GGATAGTGAGTTGTATAGGTTAATGAAAATGCTCGATGTATAAAAGGAAGGTTGTAGAGTAAGTCTTTAAAAGATTGTTGATGTCTAACCGTTGTGTTTGGGTCTTCCAAGTAAGTGCTTAGCGAGTTTAAGATCCCTGCTCTGTGAAATGTAATATGTTCGTTTTCAAGGTTGGTGTTTCCTGCAACCGTTTGTCCCGCGACACCGTGTCTATCAGTAAAAACAACATTCTTGACTGTCAAGAGTGCTTTTGCTGCATTCAAAAAACAGTAATAAAGTGTTAGCGGAGACGATGTGTTTGGCAAGTCCAAAGATGCTTTGTAAAACTCTTTTGCTTGCGTCCAATAAAATGCTGCCTCATTTAATCGCTTACGTCTTAAAAACATCTCCACATAGTCCCAGTGGTCACGAACAAGAATTGTCTTACTGTTAAAGTCAGGCGACTTGAATGCCTTATGAAGTCCGACTGGTTTACTGTTGATAATTAATTCGTCCATATATTCTGTTTTTTTGAGTTGCCGCTAACGGATTGCGTGTAGGCGATCGTAGACCTGTGTTGCGCCTGCGGCAGGGTAATATTGCTTACACGCTGTTATGGGCTGGTTATTTGTAACCAATTTTTAATAAATAGAAGAAATGTTTCATCATTGTATTTATTTTCTGATTGATTAAATAATCTTTGTTGGAAATTATTTTGTTTCAATTCTATTTCATTGCCTGAAATGAAATTAAGTATTTGGGTAGTAGTAAATATGTAATAATTAACGTCATTTTCTTTTCCAAATATCCACAACATATTTTGATTAAAATATTGAGGTATTTTGATTAAAATTTCAGGTTGAAAACCCTTTCCATTTGCAGTTCCAAATCCAATACGTCCTTTAATTTGTGTGGAGAATTTGACTTCAATAAAAAATAATTTTGGTTGCATAATTGAATTGTCACAGATAATTATGTCAACAACATCTTTATTTTCTAAAAGCACAAAATTACTCGATACAGAAATTATTTCGTTAAAAATTAATTTTCTAATATGCTCCTCAAACTCCGATTCGGTTTTAAACATTTTCTGAGATTTATCTTAATCCTTTCGTATTCTTATTTATCTTATACAACTGATAGGTTTGAATACCAGTCAATAAATTATTCGTATTTATTGAAGATTCAACTTCTTTCAACTGGCTTGTTACAGACCTATTTAAATCCTGAAAAGATTCTTGGGTAATGTAGCTTAGGTTACTTAATTCACTTACTATATTTTGCTCCATTCTGTATATTGAATACATTAAGTCATCCAATTTATCACCTATATTTGTAAGCTTTTCAGACACTTCACTTTCCCAATTTGAGTTAAACATTCCAAGTTTATCAAAAGATTCATAAATCTCATAAAAAACTATCATATCTTCTGCCACTATGGCACCAACCATATTTATTGAATGAAATATTAATAGCTCATAAGTATGAATTTGATTTTTAATAAGATGAATTTGTTCATTTAATTCTTCATCGTTTTTTGTTTGACTTATGGATTCAAAAATCAATTGAATATTTTCTTTCTTATTTTTGATATAATTTGAAACTTTAACAAATTTTTGGATGTAACCACGGTCAATATCAATTATCAGTTTTTGATTTTTCTGTAATATTTTATTAAAATCATTGCCCTCAATTATATCAATAAATCCATCGTTGTTTTGGTCTAAATCAAGCAGAATTTGAGATTTGCTTTTGAATAAGTTTTCAAGGCGGTTAGCTTCAGCAAAACGTTGTTCCTCAAGTTTTTTACTCTCAAATTCTATTAAATAATTTTGTTTAGCTTCTTTAATATTTATACAAAGTGAAGGTATTATCTCATAAATTAATTTACCGTTTTCATCCGAAGGAAAAATGAACTCTCCATTTTTAACTATTTCTAGTGGTTTTTTAAACCAATGTTCTGAATTATAAACTCTTATTCCTGACATTGTATAAGGCATCCAAACCTTGTGCTTTAATTTGAATTCAATACTATTAAGTTTAAAAAAAACTTTCCCTTTTACAGAATCATTGCTTGAAAATAATATAACTGAATCATTCCACTTTTCAAATGGTGTATCAAGCGTAAAAAGATTATTGTTTTGTTCAAAAAACTTTTTTAATTCATTTTTGGTTAATTCTATGTCTGTCATTTGTTATCAGTTTTTGTTTTAAACTTGCCGCTAACTCGCTTATGCACCTAAATTGCTAAGGGATTGGCGAAATTTTGTTTCGTTTTTAGTGTAGTTCAATGTACCGTTTTTATTCTTCTAAATCATCACAGAGACTCGTAATTTGTTATAAGCTTTTTGTACTAACATGAGTCTATGTTTTTGTTTTTTTGCTGCTATTGTGTCCCAATAACTCTTTTATGTAGCGTAAATCTGCTACTTTATTGTGACGATTTAAATGGTCTTGTAATCAAGTTGGAAAAAACGGAGTAAACTGACCACCTTCCCCGGTTGAAATTGACCACCCAATTCCGGAGCAAATTGAACAGGGTAAACTGGAGCAAACCGACCACCCCAGAAGTCTTCCCATAAATATTCAATTACAACCAATTGAATAAGAGAGACATTTTATTCAAAATTCATGGTTTTCCCCTGATATTTGTAAATTGAAATTTATTGTAAGATGACACTTGAAATTTCTCATGACACCTGTAATCAACTTAATTAATTTATTGGATAGTACATTTACAACCTCCTTCAGACACACCTCAAGTGTCTTGTATAGTGTAACTTTTGAAACAAGTAATCTTACTGAAACTTATAATAAGTTAATAGAACTTGAGAAAAACTACACCAACGGGATCAATACTGGTAAACATGTAGGT
>CAMATR010000063.1 GCA_945861175.1 Chitinophaga pinensis
GAGGTGATGCATTATAAACTGCCCGTTCTTGGTTTCAGAATTGGCGATTTTACCTACATTACAGATGCAAAAACGGTCTCTTCAAAAGAATTGGAGAAAGTGAAAGGAACAAAAATATTAATTGTGAATGCCCTGCATCGATCTGAACACATTTCTCACTTTAATTTGGATGAAGCCCTTGCTTTTATTGACCAGATAAATCCTGAAAAGGCTTATTTGACTCATATTTCGCATTTGTTTGGCCGTCATTCCGAAGTTGAAAATATTTTACCACCAAATGTTTTTCTAGCATTTGATGGCTTGAAATTCAATGCTTCTTAAATAAACAAGTTGAAATATTGATTTTATTCGATTAAAATAGAATTACTTACGGCTTGGCCTTTATACCAATCACGTTGGGTAAGCGCCAAAAAGTTTGATTCTCATCTGTTGGATAGGTAATCGAAACATAACTCCCCAATTTTTCAATAACAGTTTCACCAATACATACATAAAGGCTTGTTTCTGGTCCTCCCTCAAGATAAATGGCATTCTTCAGTTCGAAGGGGAAATCCATAATAAAACTGATCATTTGATTATGGGTATATGGTGAGCGGCTAAATATATAATAGAGATTATTTTGAGCATCCAATGCTGCCACCAGCATGCTGCAAGATTGATTTCGTTTGTTCCATCCTAATGGTTGTCCATTGCAATCTATCATTCGCATACCTTGTGCATAAGTATGATAACGGTTATTGACTTGTTCCCAAGATTCACATTGTAAATCGAGAATATTTATAGCTTCCTTGGTTGAATCTTTTGGATGCATTGCGATCATGGATTTGTAGGCAGGATTGAATTTATTGTTGTTATAGTGATTAAACGTTTTCATATAGCCCCGATTAATCAAACCATTAGAGAGTTCATACATTCCAGCATTCATTACTACATTTAAAGCAAATGTATCAGCCCATTCACAAACTGTCTTTTTTTTAAGGTATTCAGTCGCTGTATACAATTGAAAATCGAAATATTTTGGTTCAATTTTTAATATGGTAATTTTTGAATCCCCAAGTATGGATCTCTTTGGCGCATCTGTTTCAATTATATTTATTCCTTTGGCGATATATTTCCAGGTATAATTTGGCTGCAAAGGAGGGAGAGTATCCAAAGAATCGGGAAATGTCTGAGAGAATCCGAAATTACTGAATAGTATAATAAATAGGGTAAAAAGTTTATAATGCATGTTCTTTCCAATCGAATTTATGCGTTTTAAACGGAAATAAATCATACAATTCACCGCTGTAATAAAATTGATAGCCAATTGCACCAAAAGAGTATGGCTTCTGATTAATATTGATAGTAGACCCACCTACTTTAGGATTTTGTTTTGGTTCAGATTGTGGAAAACCGACATTGAATAAAGTTACAAGGATTTCTGGACGATGATCGATAGGGAATCCGGCTTTTTCCCACTGAATTTTTACTTGTTTCATAAATAACGCAGCATACATATATGAATAGTAATGATTTTTAAATGAAGTCAAACGTGATATTCGCTGACCACTTGTATCCGCGCCGCTAAAATCCAACAGATGCTCATATTTTTTACCAAGGTAATACTCACTAGATTTGTCCTTCAAGTTGTGTTCAATATCCTTAGCCGTTTGTTCCTTAATACCGGTAACACCAAAAGAAAATTGCGATTCAACAGAAAGTATTTTAAGTGGACCAATCCATTTTTTATAAGCTTCGCGGCCTGAATTAAACAATCGAATCTGCTCACCGACCAAACAAGCCACAATAAGTCTCGCTTCAACGCCTGTTTGATTTGCGACAGAATCTATTAACTTTTTATCTTTAGAAACCGCAATTTTAAATGTTTGCCATTCTGCAATATTCATCCATTCGAATGCGCTCTCATGCCTAATTTTATTCGGATTGATTTTACTCTTTTGCAGATATCTCAAATCATTTTGGTATTTTAAATCATCCATGAGTTCAATATCAACTGCATCAAGCATTCTAAGAACTTCTGTTTGATTATGGTTTTTCTGATAGGCATGCAGAACATGTTGTGCATTTTTAGGATAATGCTTGTTAAGGATAAGAATCCTCTCTAAGGCTTCATAATCATCAAAAATAACCATCGTTGTATCCTTTTTAAAGGATTGGTCATACTTGTCTTTTATTTCATCGAAATACCTGTTGTTTTGATCTATGATACCACTATCATTAGTCAGTTTTAATTTTATAGCAACATAACTAGCAGAAAGAAAAAAACCGATTAGGGCAAAAATTGTAAGTAGTGTGAAGAATGGAAATCTGAACCACTTGCTAGCTAAAATACGTTTCACGTTGAATAAAATTGTTGTACGAAATTAGACAAACGTTTCATAATGGAGAAGGTTACGACTTTGATTTCTTGAATTCATCTTTTTCAGTGTATAATTTATTATTTTATCTTTGTCGCAAAGAATTTTGAAATGGCGAATAATTTATTGAAAGGAAAAAAGGGTATTATCTTCGGTGCACTGAATAGTCAGTCTATCGCATGGCACGTTGCCGAGAAAGCACACGAGCAAGGAGCAGAGTTTGTTTTGACAAATGCACCAATTGCAATGCGAATGGGAGAAATCAACGAACTAGCTAAAAAAACTGGTTCTAAAATCATCCCTGCAGATGCTACGAGTATTGAAGATCTTGAAAAATTGATTGCAGAATCAATGGAGATTTTGGGTGGTAAACTTGATTTCATCTTGCACTCAATTGGTATGTCTGTCAATGTTCGCAAAGGAAATCACTACACAAGTGAAAACTATGATTACACAATGAAAGGATTGGATGTTTCGGCATTATCTTTTCATAAAGTGATGCAAACATCCATGAAATTGGATGCCATGAACGAATGGGGTTCAATTGTAGCTTTGACTTATATTGCAGCACAGCGCGTATTCCCTGATTACAATGACATGGCAGATAATAAGGCTTATCTAGAATCAATTGCAAGAAGTTTCGGATACCATTATGGTGTTGAGAAAAAAGTGCGTGTGAATACCATTTCACAATCACCAACCATGACAACTGCAGGAAGTGGGGTGAAAGGGTTCTCTGAATTTATTTCATTCTCTGATAAAATGTCACCGCTTGGAAATGCTGATGCAAATGCTTGCGCAGATTACTGTATTTCATTGTTCTCAGATTTGACAAGATACGTTACAATGCAAAATCTTTTCCATGATGGAGGTTTCTCAAATACAGGAGTTACAACAGAAGTTATAGAACAATTCGGAAAATAATTTTCGAATCAAATTATAGAATAAACCGCGGTTCGCCGCGGTTTTTTTGCTTATTACTTTTCCAATCTTCCTTGCCTAACTTGCATTGGGAAACTGACCACCAGGAAATATAAATTCTATCAAGAATATCATAGTAATGATGATGTAATTAGTGGATATTTTATATTCCTCGGGTAATAATTATTGCAGATAGGGTTAATCTTACAAGATTTCATACTAGTTCAAACTGGAGGATTGCATTAGTTAAAATACACTGGTGGTTGGATAACTTTCAGACGAATAGGAGAGGAGAGCTAGTTGTTTGCAAAGAATAACGCATTTGCAAAGAATAACTTCCCATTTTCCCAAAATCCTCTGAACAACGGATTATCAATCATGTAGATAACACATCCTTCCCCTATATTTTCTTGACCAAAAATCAGTGATTTCGATTGATTAGGAAGTGCTGAGCTGCCAGCAAAACCATTCAGGGGTTTCGCATTGTCTTCTAAATAAACCACGTTTGATCCGTTTTCAAGCCATTCATAAGCATCACTGCTCAATTTCAAGCTAAAATAACTATCGCCATAACCAAATGCCAGAGGATTTGACTCTTCAACTTTGCATTTAAAAATAGCTCCTGTTATAGTGCTTTTAATCATTTCACGCTCTCTTGCAGTATATTGAATGTGAGAGTGCTCGTCTTTTTGTTGTGTGGTTGAATCTTTTTCATCTTCTTGTTTTTCAGATGATTTCGATTTTAATTGATAGCCTTCTTTTCCTGCAAAAATATTTACTGAAGAGCCTATAGCTATAATTTTACCGCCATTTCTAATCCATTTGTTCAGTGAATTTTCCGCATCGTTATCATTGAGGCCAGAATACCAACCTTCAGGTACGATAAGAACATCAAATTTATTTAAAGTACTTTCCGTTAGGTTTTCTTGTTTAACGCGTGAAATTGGATAATCTAAATTATTATCAAAAAAATGCCAAATTTCTCCGGCACTCAAAGATGAAGCCTCTTCGTCGAAAACAACAGCTATATTAACTTTTGAAACCATTTTCACACTTGAAGACCCAAAGTCATTTCCTTTTTCTACAAGACCAGTGGTTGTCGAATACAGTTGAATTCCAAAATCATTAGCAATTTGTATTACTTGGGTATTAAAATTAGTTGTATTGTCACCTTTTGCTATTATCAAAGTGCCCCTTTCCCAGTTTTTTCCATTTAATGTGAAAGGATTTTCTGAATAACGAACTTTAATATTTGCTTTTATTAAAGTAGATAGAAAACGTGCATCTTGCATGCTATTCCAATCGGCGATGTACGCATACACATCCTTTCCTAAATCATTTTTAGGGCTTTCTGTAATAACATTTTTATAGTTCACGATTGATTCGCTCGCTAGGGCTTCTAGACCATAGGCATAGGGTAAATTCCAGGCAGTAATATCATAAGTGAGTGAGTCTGTCAATTTCGTTTTTGGTTCAAATAAAACATTGACTAAAGTTCCTTTGACTTGGTTTGTATTGATTACAAGGTGTTTATCTGTGGCTCTTAGGCTTCCCAATCCATTGGAGGAATAGAGAAAGCCTTTAGCATTAGTATTTGTTCCAAATCCATATTGAATCTTGTGAGCATCCAACAATTTCCGCAAGGCCTTTAAATTATCGGCATTGCCTCCCACGACATAACTTTTATACTTGTGGTTTTTGTTTTTACTGAAATCTTGAAATTCTATGATAAGCTCACTCGTATTTGAAGAGGCATATTCAACAGTCGATAATCCAGCAACATGGTGATGTAAAGCCCTTTTTGCCAGCGTTATAGTATCATTTTCACGATTTATAACGGCCAAGCCTGCTCGGCCACTTCCACCTTGTTCATAGGTCATTCCAATAGCACCAGAATAGGTTGGATAGGTATCGCCATAACTTGGGTATAGTAAATCGAAGATTTCTTTAGTAAAATAAAACCAGCCGTTTTTATCGAAGTATTTCGCATTATTTTTGCCAATTCCTTTTTGAAATTCACGCTGCCAATTTGAGATTCCTTCATGAAAAGGTTCTGCTGCTGGTGCAAAATAATATGGTTCATTCATTCCTTGTTCATGGAAATCAACATGCACATGGGGTAACCAGAGGTTATATAAGGCTATGCGGTACTGAGTCTCTTTTTGAGTAACCCATGCCCAATCGCGGTTGAGGTCAAACAAATAATGATTTGGACGTCCAGAAGGCCATTCTTCTTGGTGTTCGTTTGCATCTACTATGAGATCGGCAGTTTGACCTTTATTTTCATTGTACCAATTCACATACCGATCTCTGCCATCAGGATTAATGCATGGATCTATAATTACGACAGTGTTTTTGAGTAGATCTTGCTGAGTTGTAATTAATTCATAGGCTGTAAGCATCGCAGCTTCTGTGCAAGCACTTTCGTTTCCGTGAACGTTGTAGCTTAACCAAACAATAGAAATTGATTCATTCCCAGCGAGAGATGCATGATCTGTTTTTATTTTTTCGAGGCGCTGAATATTTTCAGGTGTAGAGATGAAAGTGGCTATTAATTCCCTATTTTCATTTGTAGTGCCGTATTGAACTACTTGGATTCTATCACTTGCATTCTTGGCTAATTGATTGAAGTATGCGACTACTTGATGGTGACTAGTAAAATTTGTCCCGATTTCATAACCTAGAAATTCGCTAGGGGAGAGTGGTTTTTGTGCAAGCGAGAAGAGAGCCGTAAATGCAGTAAGAACAAGTAAAACTGATTTCATAAATCTAAAGTTGATAAACTCAAAGCTAATGATAAGTTTTGAGTTTATACTTTTCGAGCATTGTGAGTTTAAGAATTCGAATCAGCTCAATCCTTTCGTGCGCAGCAGTTCTTCTAAAGATTCAATATCTGAAAAAAGTACTTCTCTCGCTTTACTTCCTTGGAATGCACCAATTATTCCCATTGCTTCCAACTGATCAACAATGCGCCCTGCACGATTGTATCCAAGTTTTAATTTTCTTTGAAGTAAACTTGCAGATCCTTGTTGATTTAGAATAACAATCCTTGCAGCATCGGCAAACATTGGATCAATATCATTCAAGTCAATATCGCCATTTCCTTCGCCACCTTCACCAACATATTCCGGTAACAAGAAAGCCTCTGGATAAGCGCGTTGATCACCAATGAACGAACAAATGTCTTCAACTTCAGGAGTATCTACAAAACCACACTGTAATCTTTTTAAGTCTGAACCAGTTGAAATAAGCATATCACCGCGCCCAATAAGCTGGTCTGCTCCGGATGCATCCAATATTGTACGTGAATCGATCTTGGATAATACACGGAAAGCAATTCGTGCAGGGAAATTTGCCTTAATCATCCCAGTGATTACATTAACAGAAGGACGCTGAGTTGCTACGATTAAGTGAATACCAACTGCACGAGCCAACTGAGCAATGCGAGCTATAGGATGCTCGACTTCTTTTCCAGCAGTCATTATTAAATCTGCGAATTCATCTATTAATACAACAATGTATGGAAGGTATTTATGCCCTTTTTCTGGATTGAGTCGACGAGCAATAAATTTTACATTGTATTCTTTGATTGTCCTGCACCCAGCATCTTTCAATAACGCGTAGCGGTCATCCATTTCTATACAGAGTGAATTGAGGGTATTCACAACTTTAGAAGTATCTGTTATAATTGCATCCTCTTCACCAGGAAGTTTTGCCAGAAAATGCCGTTCAATTTTATTGAAAAGTGTTAATTCAACCTTTTTTGGATCTACAAGAACAAATTTAACTTGAGAGGGGTGTTTTTTGTAAAGTAATGAGATCAATATGGCATTTAATCCAACTGATTTACCTTGACCTGTTGCACCGGCAACAAGAAGGTGAGGCATTTTTGTTAAATCGAATACAAATGTTTCATTTGTAATCGTTTTCCCCATAACAATTGGAAGCTCAGCATCTGAATTCTGAAATTTCTCTGAGGCAATTAGTGAGCGCATGCTGACCATTTCTGGATTCGAATTAGGCACCTCTATACCAATAGTTCCTTTACCCGGTATTGGTGCAATTATGCGAATTCCAAGTGCACTTAAACTCAAGGCAATATCATCTTCAAGATTTTTGATTTTCGATATTCGAACTCCAGGTGCTGGTACAATTTCATAAAGGGTCACTGTTGGACCAACAGTTGCTTTAATTTTATCAATGTCTATTTTATAGTGCGACAAGGTCTCAACAATTCTGTTTTTATTGTCTTCAAGTTCTTGCTTGTTAACAGAGACGCCATTGCTACCGTAATCTTTCAATAAATCAATAGATGGTAAAACATAACTAGCAAGATCCAGTTTAGGATCATAGTCACCGTATTCTTTTCGTAAATCATTCAGATCATCTTCATCCAATGTCACATCACTTTCAGCTACATCAAATGAGAAGTCACTATCTATGGGTTCATTTTCAACAACTAGATTTTCTGGTTCTATAGATTCACTTATATCAAAAACAATTCCGCTCTCTTTTGGTTCTTGACGAATTGTTACAATTAATTC
>CAMATR010000064.1 GCA_945861175.1 Chitinophaga pinensis
ATTTCCAAATTAAAGTGTTTCGCGAAATCATAATCGCGCTGATCTCCGCATGGCACAGCCATCACTGCTCCAGTTCCATAAGATGCCAAAACATAATCCCCGATCCAAATTTGCACCTTTTCTCCACTGAACGGATGTACTGCAAAAGCACCGGTAAATTGGCCTGAAATATTTTTTACATCCGCTTGACGATCCCTTTCAGTTTTAAGCGATGCTGCCTTTTTGTAGACAGCGATTGCCTCTACAAATTCTGTTGTTGAGATTTGATCTACATAGGGATGTTCTGGCGCCAAAACCATAAAGGAAACACCATAAATCGTATCAGGACGTGTAGTAAAAACTTCTATTTGCAAATTTGATTCATCAATTTTAAACTGGAGGCTACATCCTTGAGATTTTCCAATCCAATTGCGCTGCTGGTCTTTGATTGAATCTGTCCAATCAACCGTTTCTAACCCTGTCAACAATCTTTCTGCATAGGCTTTTATTCGCATCGACCATTGACGCATTAACTTTTGTTCAACAGGATGACCACCTCGCTCAGAAACACCATTTACAACCTCATCATTCGCCAACACAGTGCCTAAAGCAGGGCACCAATTTACCCAACTATCAGCTAAGTATGCCAAACGGTATTCTTGTAAAAATTCTTCTTTTCGTTGTTCATTGAACGATTTCCATTCATCCGCTGTAAAATTGATTTCGCAATCCGTGCAAGCGTTTACTTGGACATTTCCATTGAGTTGAAATTCGCTAACTAATTGTGAAATGCGTTCTGCCTTATTTGTTCTATTGTCATAATAGCAATCAAATAATTGTTTAAAAATCCACTGCGTCCACTTATAATACTCAGGAGAAGAAGTTCTTACTTCTCTATCCCAGTCATAAGAAAACCCTATTTTATCCATTTGCTCGCGGTAACGCGCAATATTTTGCTCCGTCGTTATGGAAGGGTGTTGACCTGTTTGAATCGCATATTGTTCAGCCGGTAAGCCAAAAGAATCATACCCCATAGGGTGAAGCACATTAAAGCCTTGCAAACGCTTATACCTTGCATAGATGTCGGATGCGATATACCCAAGGGGGTGCCCCACATGCAGACCTGCACCAGAGGGGTATGGAAACATATCTAAAACATAATATTTTGGCTTTGATGAGTCTTCTATAACTTTGAACGTTTTATTTTCTGCCCAAAACTTTCTCCAGCTATTTTCTATACTACGAAAATCGTATTCCATATTCCCCTAATTTTTAAAGCGCAAAGATAGCGAATTGATGAGTAACAAAAGGTCCGAAGGAAACTTATGTTAATGTTCAAATTAGTAATTTAGCGCTCCCATGAGGCTTCAACGTATTACTTGTACTCTTCTTCTTCTAACTAATTTAATTGTTGGATCAATTAATGTTTCTGCTCAAACGTCTTATGAAAAAAAACTAGTAGAATCTATCAAAAGAGAGCGCAACGAAACTAAGCAATTCCAAAGAATGCTTCTGCTTGGTGAATATTACAAAACGATTAATATTCATCGCGCCGATTCAATGAAGCACGTTTTACTTGCCAAAAGCAGGGTTTTCAATGACTCAATACGCTTCAGTGCATTGATGTTCAGCGCAGAAGTTAATCGTTTACAAGGTAATCAAGATGAGTACTTTAGAGATGTCGTTGCGTGTCAGCCTTTGCTCAACAAACTGAAATCTCAAGAAATTATTTATTCAATATACCACCACCTCGGATTTTATCATAGCTTCTCTCACGAATTTGAGGCAGCAGATTTTTATTTACGTTTTGCAGAGAGGATTGCCATGAAAAAACGAAACAATAAGAACATTGCAGAAAACTATAATTTCATGGCACTCAATTTCATGTTACAAAACCAAAAAGATTCTGCTTTACAATACACGGATCGTGCCCTGAAATACGCTAGACGGTCCTCTAAGCAGACAGTTTTAGCGGAGTCTTTCAATACCCAATCGAAAGTATATGAACACTTTGGGCAAATAGAAATAAGCGTGGCAAAAAATATTCTTGCATCCGAAATAGCTCAGAAAGCGGGTGATTTATATCGTTTGGCTAAGTATTATCGTGAAATAGGAGTGTCACAAAGGTCTATTTTGAATTTGGATGATGCCCAATTTTATTTCGAGCGATCTTACGAATATTCTCGTAAAATATCAGATTACCGTCAAATGGGATTGTCATTAATCAATCTTGGTACCATACATTATGATCGCAAAGAATATGGTACTGCAATTACCCATGCAAATAGAGCGATTTATATACTAAACAAAATGAATGATGCCAATGGTTTGGGTGATGCCTTTAACCTCTTAGGGATTATTTACAGAGAACAGCGCAATTACCATAAAGCAGCAAGCAGCCTGAACCAAGCATTAGTTTACTATGAATCAACAGGGAACAGAGAAGAAATTGCCAACTGCTACCACAATGTAGGAACTGTTTTTCAAAAACAAAAAAAATACAAGATTGCCCTAAATTATTTGCAGCGATCCGTTGAGATTCGAAAACAATTTGGCGCACAGAATCAACTATTCAATACCTACAGAGTGATGTCTAGTATTTATAAAGATGTCGGTCAGACGGAGCTTTCCTTAGAATATATGGAACGATACATCAATTATGTCGATAGTAACTCCATTGTTTTAGCTGCGACGAAAATAGCGGACTTAAGCGAAAATTATCGCTCAGAGCAGCGCACTCGGCTTATAATGTCCCAAGCAGATTCAATTGAAAGACAAAGAAACGATAGAATAATTACAGCCACAAAACTTGAAAACAGTCAATTGCGCAACAATTTTCAATTGTATGTGCTCATCGCTTTTATAGTCTTTGGTATTTTAGCTAGTGTTATCGGTTTCTATCGATGGAATCAAGGACAAATCAAACAGCAGCAAAGAGAAGCGGAAATGTCTCAAACACTTTTACGCGCTCAAATGAATCCACATTTTGTTTTTAATGCGATGTCTGTTATTCAGAGCTACATTTATGAAAATGATACGGTCAACTCTTCAAAGTTTTTAGTAAACTTTTCCCGTCTCATGCGATTAATTCTAGAAAATTCTCCGAAAGAATTTATTCCCCTTAAAATAGAAATTGAAATTTTACAAAAATACCTCGAGACTCAAAAGTTGCGTTTTGGCGATAGGTTTGATTTTAGTATTGAATTAGCAGATGACATACTTTCAGATTATGCCGTTATTCCGCCAATGATTACTCAACCATTTATTGAAAATGCTATTGAACACGGGCAACTGGATACAATTCCCAATGGACTCATTCGTGTTGTTTTTACCAAAAGTGACAAATTACTTAAAGTAATAATTGAAGACAACGGAATTGGTCGAAATGCTGCAGAGATGAATAAAAAAGGGAGCGCCCATAAAAGTATGGCCCTCAATATAACCAAGGAGCGGATTGATAATTTGAATAAAAAACATAAAACAGAAGGATTTCTTTCAATAGAAGATTTAATTCCGCCTGAAAAAACAGGAACAAAAGTGTTAATTTCGTTACCTTACAAAGAAATCAATCCTTCAGCCTCTCAACTATGAAAAAAGCACTCATTATTGATGATGAAAAACGGACCAGGGAATTAATCGCAAAAATGATAGATTCGTTTGGTTTTGATATTGAAACTTATCCTCTAGGGGATAATGTCCTGTCTGGTATAACTCTTATTGATACATTACTTCCAGACATTGTTTTTTTAGACGTACAAATGCCTGATGGGACAGGATTCGAAGTGCTAAAAAAGGTGAAACACAAGCAATTTGAAGTTATCTTCATTACAGCACATGAAGAATTCGCTATTAAGGCAATTAAGTTCAGTGCATTAGATTACTTGCTAAAGCCAATAGATCCTGAAGAATTGCGTGTATCACTCGAAAGAGCAATCGCCGCATTAAATGAAAAAAAGGAAGAAAGTCAGTTTGATGCGCTACAACAAAATATTCAACCCAGTCAAAAACGCAAATTGGTTTTAAAAACACAAGAAAGTGTTCATGTTATTGATTTAGAGGAAATAATTCGTTGTGAGGCGGATAGGAATTATACCTCATTTTATTTGATTGGTGGGAAGAAAATTTTGGTGTCCAGAACGATGAAAGAATATGAACTCATCCTTGCTCAGCATAATTTCCTTAGAGTACAACAATCTCATTTAATAAACTTAAAATTTGTTGCTCGTTACGATAAAGGAAATGGTGGAACAGTTGTAATGAAGGATGGGTCAGAGGTTCCTTTGTCACCAAATAAAAGAGACTTATTTTTTCATTTCCTAGAGTCACTTTAAAAAAGTTCGTTCAAAAGCCTATTTTGTTCATTCATAGTCGCAGAATGTTCATTTGCCTAATCAGGTAAAAGGTTCAACACTATATTAGTACAAGAAATAAGGAGAAAACAGGAATCTTTCTTTAGGTTTTGAAATAGTTGGATGACATGCTGTTTGGAGAGGCAGTTTTCATTTTCTAGTTTGATTTAAGAGTTTTAGAGTTCTTTAGTTATTCAACTACTATTAATGAGAAGTTACCTGTAACACTTTTAAGTTTTCAAATTTTAGAAAACTAATTTAAACAACTTACTACTACCTAAAAAAGCGATTGATTGCAGTCAGTCGCTTTTTTATTTTACCTGAATTTGATATAGTACAGGGCGCGAAGGGGAGGCATCGTTTTGAAATGGAGCTATTTGTAAGTCCAACAAGAAAATGCCATCTTCAATCGAATTTTTAATAAAAACCAATTCTGTAATTGTTCTTTCATGATTTGGTTCTTCAGGAACTTTCCAAAAGCGATGATGAAAAATTAATTTTCCACCATCTGATTCTCGATCCACCGAAGGAAGATCTAATAATAAATGTTTGATTTTAAATCTATCCAACAGATCAACTATTTCAACATCGAGATAGGGGGGGTTTATTGAAGAGTAGTTTTTACTTTTTTTATTTTCATAATTAGGCAAAGTACGAATAATTATAGCCTCTATTTCATTTTGCAAGAAAACGGTCTCGTCAAACTGGTCTATTTTTATCACCTCATCCCACTCACCTGCAAGCTCATTAAAAATTCGTTCTGGAGTTACAGTGATTAATAAAGCCTTGCATATATATTCTGTTACCCTTTCATTCACAGAAAACACTTCTGGCGTAATGTGTCCTAAACATTCTGTATGTGTGCCGTGTCCATGCGGGTTAAAAAACACATTGCGAAAATTTACCGCACCTCCCTCAATCACAGAACCTAAAAATCCGTTAGCTCTTACAGGCTCAAAACGAGGAGGGTCAACATACCATGCTTTCAAGTTTTCTACTCCAGATTGCATAGGAATAGATAGATCTAAGGGAACTTTTGTGTCAATATATTCAGAATCCGAAAGAAAAAGTATCATCTTTTTTTATCGAAAATAAAGATAATTTACCTAAAATAGACTAAGATAATTGTTAACATGAATAACCTAAAGTTTCTTTTAACTTACTTTGCCGCATGAAATATAGTGCTATCATTTTCGATTTAGGAGGAGTATTAATCAACCTAGATTATCAAAAAACGATTCGTGCGTTCCAAGAGCTTGGAGTTAGCAATTTCGAAGAAATGTATAACCAAGCGTCACAAACAAATCTTTTTAATGATTTTGAAACTGGACAAATATCTGCCCAACGCTTTATTAATTCTCTTCTCGATTTCGTGCCAGTTGGAACAACTCCCAATAAAATTGTTCAAGCTTGGAATGCAATGATACTTGACGTGCCAAAGAATCGGCTGAAGTTACTGCACCAACTGCATGAGCAGTTCCCAGTCTTCCTCTTGAGTAACACTAATGAATTACACGTCCCGGCAGTTAGACGAGAATGGGCTAAATCAACAGATTTACAGATGGAAGATTATTTTAATAAAATATACTTTTCTCATGAGATCAATCTTCGAAAACCAAATCAGGAAATATTTGAATTTGTCTGCAACGAACAACAACTTGATAAAAAAACCACACTATTTATTGATGACACTTTACAGCATATAGAGGGGGCGCAAATAGCTGGATTGCAAACTTTTCACCTAAAAGATTACTCAGAATTATTTCAGATTTTTTCTTGACAAAGCTCGATAAGAACCCCTTCAGTCGATTTGGGGTGTAAAAATGCAATAATTTTATTGTCAGCGCCTTCTTTAGGAGAAACATGAATAAGCTCGAAGCCCTCTTTTTTTAGCCTTTCTATTTCGGTAACGATATCCTCAACATCAAAAGCAATGTGGTGTATCCCTTGTCCTTTTTTTTGCAAGAATTTTCCGATAGCAGAATCAGGATTAGTTGCTTCTAATAATTCGATTTTGGAATCCCCTATCATTAAAAATGCTGTTTTCACAGACTCAGATTCCACTGATTCTATTTTATAACATTTTGAGCCCAAAAGAGATTCGAAGATTTTCAAGGATTCATCTATACTCTGAACAGCGATTCCTAAATGCTCAATTTTTTTTAACACGCTCGAGTAGAATCAGTTCTTAATGAACTTCTCATTGACATTATCAAAGTTAATGTAATAAGCTCCAGGTAATAAGTTTTGACAATTCACAGAAGATCCAACACCTTTCTTTACAATGTTTCCGTAAGCATCATAAATCTCATAACGTGTTTCAGCTTGTTGCCCATTTGCAGAGAATGAAATAACTTCTTTCACCTTAACAGGAGTCTTTGCAACCACAGGAACAGAAGACGTGAGTTTAACTTCTTTCGAAGTTCTTTTCGATCCGGAATGATCTATTTGCACAACTCGCACGGTATTTTCACCTGAGTGAGGGGTTACGTTAAATTCGTAAGAATTTGCACCAGAAGTTCCTTTACCTTGAACTTCGCCGATAGTCACCCATTTGTTCCATCTATATTGCTCAATGATGTAGGGTAATTTACCCTGTTCTCCTGTTGTTTCCCAAGATAATTTTCCGGCTGGAGATACTGAAATTTTAGAAACTACAAAAGTGCTCCGAGGAAGTAGTACCTCAGGATTTAAAATTTTTGGTTTACAACCATCATTGTGCTCAATAACAATGAATACAGGCTCTCCAATTGCAATATTAAAGTTTGCGAAGTCAATTTCAAATGCGCCCATATTTGTGCCACCAGGCATGATATCTCCATTGACTGTAACTTTTGTAGCACAGTAACCAAATCCATCATTATCCATAGGATTTTGAACATAAAGATTTTTTCCCTGATAGGTTCCCTCAATTGACAGAGAAGCAGCAAAACCAATTGCTCCTAACAGAGTGACCAGTAAAAAACTCAAAACTATTTTCATGAAACTTGAGAATAATAGCGGTGTTTCATTGTATAATCATTTATCACCACGCAATAATACAAGGATTTTTTCTATTAACCAACACATTATCTTATTTTTAATTTCAAAATTATCAAAGTCATCTTCAAAGATTAGAATTTAGCCTAAAATAACACTTTCAACATTTATTGGTCAAAACTAACTAGCTAATAATCCTCTAATGTGGTATTATTTTACTAATATTTGCAACTACACACTTAAACTCATGAATAAACTTTTCATTATCTTCTATATCGGACTTCTTTTATCATCTTGTGGTTCAACCGATAAAAAACAATTCAAGTTTGCTGGAGGCACGGTAAAAATGGCAATAGACAATGAGCCATTCAATTACATCGCAAGAAACATTTCTGATTATTATTCAGCAATGGTTGTATCCCAAATCATGGAAGGACTAGTTTCAATTGACCCTAAAACTTTGAAAGTGCAACCTCAAATTGCTTCAAATTGGAAAATAAGTGATGAT
>CAMATR010000065.1 GCA_945861175.1 Chitinophaga pinensis
AGTTAATGTACAACCCCCATTAGATGTCTCAGCATAATAAGTTGTAGTTGCAGAAAGCACACCTGTTGTATAACTTGTACCTGTTGCTAAAGCCGTTCCACCAGTAGGAGCCGTATACCAACTTACCGTACCTGCTGATGCTGATGCACCCAGTGTTAAACTGGAAGAGCCACAAGCACTTGCCGGTGTTGTTGAAACAATACTTGGTGCAGCATTTACGGTTATTGGAGTGGTGGCAGTTCCTGAACATCCATTTTGGGTGTAGGTATAAGTAATGGTTGTTGTGCCAGCTCCGGCAACTGAAGGATTAAAGTTACCCGAAGTAACACCTGTACCTGAGTATGTTCCACCCGCTGGAGATCCACCAGAAAGAGTAACAGGTGAAGAGGTTGTACAAACTGCCGCAAGTCCTCCTTGAGTTACGCTCGGATTCGCATTTACCACAAAACTTTGAGTTGTAGTATTAGACCCATAAGCATTAGTAGCAGTTAATATAACCGTATAAGTTCCTGAAGAAGACCAAGTTACTGTTGGCGAAGCGGAGGTGCTTGTAGCAGGAGAACCACTTGGAAATGACCAACTGTAGGATGTTGGATTATTAGAAGACGTACTCGTAAACTGTGTAGATTGACCAACACATACACTTCCAGCAGGCGTAGCCGTAAAACTTGCCGTAGGCGCTGTTGCTGCAGCCACACCTGTTATATTTACGTTATCAATATAAAGAGAATTCCCATAACCTGCAAGGTTCTTAAATGAGAGCATTACACCGCTTTGACCTATATAGGGAGTTAAGCTGATTGTTTCAGTCCTCCATTGAGAGGAAGAAGAAGGTGTGAAAAGGGTTGTTTGAGCATCTGCTGTCGGAAGATTACCTGTGCCAATTGTAGAACCTGTTTTGTTGTAAATTGAAGTCCAAGTACTACCGCAATCCGTGGAAATAGAAACATTGAGTCCGTCTAAATAAGTTGAGCTGTATGCAGCATAGGCCACATCAAAAGTAATCTGGGCACTTGTCAAACTTGCAAAGTTCAGCATAGGTGTGCGCATTTCATCCGTATTTCCTGCGTCGTTTACACTATAATTATCAAACCACATTGAGTTCTCTGTTGTAGGTGCAAAACCTACCGCAGAACTTCTTATCCAAGAAGTATCTCCAGCATCAGCATTGATCAATGTCCATCCTGTCGGAGGGAAAGTTGTGCTTGTAAACCCCTCGGTGAATGGTAAGGCAGAACCGGTAGCCGACGTCACCGTAACATAACTTGTCTGCGTTGAAGTATTTGAACCGGTTGCGTTGGTTGCTGTCATCTCAACGGTATAGGTTCCAGGGGTATTATAGGTAACTGAAGGGTTTGCTGCCACAGATGTAGAAGGGGTGCCTCCTGCGAAAGACCAAAAATAAGACGTTGGTACCCCTGTTGAAGTATTGGTATAGGTGATTGTCTGACCTTGACAGATTGTATTTAAAGTTGAGGTAAAGGATGCAACCGGAGCTGCAGCTACCGAAGAATAAAGATCTGAATCCCAAGTTCCGCGTCCAAAAGTACCGGCACGCAAACGACCAGTTGCATAATAAATCTCAAGTTCTGAAATGGCGCAATTAGGCAATCCAGTATTAAATTCAATCCATGAAGATGTATTGTCTCGGTAGTAGACTCCTAAATCAGTTCCGACATAAATTGCACCCACTGAGGATCCGTTAGAGTAAACGACACAATTTACAGGAATATTAGGTAACCCAGAGGATATACTTGTCCATGAGCTACCGCCATTAGTTGATTTATATACTTTGGCAGAGGTTGTGTATCCTGAATAGGTGACAAAAACTACATTCGGGTCAGTATTCGATACTGCCACCCAAGTTGGATAAGCTGATGTTGTAGGCGTTGCGCAGGAAGTGAAAGAGGTTCCTCCATTTGTTGATTTAGAAACGCCCCCTGAGCCATTCTTTAAACAATAAATAATTTGATTGTTACTCGGTGCCACAGCAAATTCAATAATACTTCCCGAGCCTTGAGGCGTCCCCATAGTTGCCCAAGTAACAGATGTCGCCCACAAATTAGAAGTTTTGTACAAGGCTGAGCGCCCAGCGGCATAGGCAATAGCTGCGTCCGTTGGATCTTGTCTAATGGGGCTTACCCATTCCCCCTGAGCACCGGGATCATTAATATCTGAAAAGAAATTCGCACCACTTGTTGTTCTTGAATAATCACCATAGTAAACAGATGAAATCTGACGGTTGTTATTTGTTCTATCTATTAAGCAGTCCATACCGTCACCACCACCGACTTCAGTCCAAGTTGTGCCATTTAATCTATTTGTACCATTATCCTGATGTCCTGCAATGATAATAGTCGGACTGCTTGCTGACATACCTATTCTGTATTGTTGAGCAATCGTTAAATTAGAGCTTGCATCACTGTATGTTGATCCAGAATTAGTTGACTTAAAGACACCCCCATCACACGTTATAAATAATGATGAACCGGAACCTGGCAAATATTGAATATCATGAATATCCGCGTGAACATAGGGCTTACTATAACTTCCTGTCCAATGTGTATTGAGTGTAAAAGAAGTGCCCCCATTTGAACTTTTCCAAGTATTCACGCCGCCTGTATAGATTTCCTCCGCATTTATTGGTGATGCAGCTATCGCTACATCATACCAACCTTGACCGCCAGTATCCCCTCCGTTACTCCAGCCCATTATGTTGTTTGAACCACTCAACGACATTCTAGTGCTATAGGATGCCCCGCTATCTGTTGAGCGCATGAGAGCTTGAAAACCACTATTTCCATTTTCCGTTATGAGCAAGTAAACGTAGGATGAATTCGCTGGTGTTACAGCCATCGCAATTCGCTGAACCCCTGTTAATCCTAGGGAAACAGCTGTCCAGTTGACTCCTCCGTCGACAGATTTTTTTACTACTGTGCCACAGGCATAAATAGTATTTGGGTCATTCGGTTTGAATTCGGCATCTATGGTAGCGAAACTTCCTTGTGGATTTGTCCATGACGTTCCTCCATTAGTGCTTCTGTAAATTCCAACATTACTGAATGCCATTACGATACTTGGATTGGTTGGATTAATTAATAATCTACCAATTGATCTTCCTTGGCTAGACGTCCATGTTAATCCCGTATTCGCCCATGTTGCGCCCCCATTGGTAGATTTCAAGACACCTACACTGTAAGTATCACCACCATGACTATCGCCAGTTGCCAAATACATAATCTGCGTGTTGGTTGGATCAATAGCTAAATCAGAAACCCCAATAACAGGAAGATCATCTGTATTTGTAGTCCATGAGGCTCCCCCATTGGTAGTTTTCCATAAACCTCCATCAGGGGTTCCCACATACATTGTAGAAGAATTTGTAGGATCAAAACGAAGAAAATTAACTCTACCAGCTCCTCCATTCGTTGGTTTCCCTACAGGGCCCATTGGAGTCCAGTTACCGGAAGTTGATTTTGGAATGCCTGCTTGAGCTTGTTCAATTTCCCACTGACGATAGTTTGGTAATGTTTTTGAAGGCAAAGTCATATCGCCAGAAGGGTAAACCCTAGGAGCCATCTGATACTCCCATCTTTTAAAGGCTTTGTAGCCTTTTCCTCTTTCAATTGTTTTACCAGCCCAATAATTGTTGAACTCAGTTTGAACGTCGTAAAAATTAACGTTTGGAACCATCATCATTTCTACCCAATCTTGAGCATGAACGGAGATTTTAATACAAAATAAAAGGCAGAGGGAGAGGATGAAATTTGATTTCATTTTCATAGTTTTATTGTTTTAGACCTCCAATTTAGGTAAGTAAGAGGACAAAAAAAAGACACTGGCCAACTTTTTTTTTTAATTTGAAGAAAAAAAAGATAATTAACTGACTGTTAAATCAAAAACCAAATTGACCATCTAAGCATTTTAAAAGTTATTGTCAATGTAATATGTAAAAAAATGAAAAGTCTATTTTTGATGAAAAAATATTCGCTTGTAAATGCCTGTTTCTTTAACTCATAAAAACAAAGATTTTTTCGAATCAGTGTTTTCAGTTGTTCAACTTATTCCCGCTGGACGTGTAACTACTTATGGTGCTATTGCTAAATATCTTGGAGCCGCTAGATCTTCTCGCATGGTGGGTTGGGCAATGAATACATCACACAGAATTGGTGGCATACCTGCTCATCGCGTTGTAAACCGTAATGGTATCCTTACAGGAAAATGGCACTTTTCAAACGAAAAAGAGATGGCGCGTTTATTAAAAGCAGAAGGTATTGAAGTTGTTAATGATATTATAGTTCAATTCAGTGTTTTTTTTTGGGATCCCTCGAAAGAATTAAAAATAGATTAACATTAAAAAATCATCGCCCTATTAAAGGAAACGGATTACTTTTGACTTTATGATTCTCGTTACAGGAGGTACTGGATTATTAGGAAGTCATTTGCTTTTTCAACTTGCTCAGCAAGATAGCCAAATTAGAGCGCTTTACAGAGATGAAAGCAGATTAAAACACGTCAAACGTCTTTTCCATTATTATAATTTCGAGGAAGCAGAATTACTGTTTAAAAAAATTCATTGGGTCAAAGGCGATATTAATAATATCGTTGAATTAGATGATGCAATGGACGGTATTGATTTCGTTTATCATTGCGCTGGATTTGTTTCTTTTGAGGGAAGAGACTTCAAACAATTAATAAAAATTAATCGCGAAGGAACAGCAAATATAGTCAACTGCAGTCTTGAAAAAAGAATCAAAAAATTATGCCATGTTAGTTCAACAGCTGCGATCGGTGTGGAAAAAGATGGCCACACCTCTGAAGAAACTGTTTGGAAAAACGGAAAAGAAACAAGTGGCTATTCTGTATCAAAATATTCAGCAGAAAAGGAGGTTTGGAGAGGAATAGAGGAAGGCTTAACAGCTGTAATAGTGAACCCATGCGTTATATTCGGTGCTGGATATTGGGATGAAAGCTCGCTCAGTATTTTTAGAACAGTGAATTCTGGTTTACGCTTCTTCACAGATGGCAGCAACAGTTTTGTCGATGCAAGAGATGTTGCTGACATTATGATACAATTGATGAAAAGCCCAATTAAAAGTGAAAGATTCTTGTGCACTGGTGAAAATATAACTTTCAAAGAGCTCATTTCAAAAATTGCTATTGGTCTGAATAAGCGTCCCCCATTCATTAATACTCCAAAATGGCTGGCAGGGATGGCATGGAGAATTGCATATATTGGAGCTGTTTTAAGCAACATAAAACCCACAATAACAAGAGACTCGGCAAATTCTTCTTTCAAAAAGATAAGTTACAATTCAAGAAAGATCCAACAGGCCTTAAATTTTAAGTTTCGCTCGATAAATCAAACAATTGAAAACACAATTAAAGGTCGTCTCGATTGAACAAATAAAACGTGATATTTGTTAAATAGTAAGCATGTTATTAAAGAATTTTAATCCTCACCTCAAGCGACAGAGCATTCTCATCGCAGTTCTTGTTATCTTTTATTCTGTTGGAATTGTCGGTGCCAGCATACCATTGTATCGTGATTCATTCTTATCCTTATCTAGCTGGAATTTATTATTATCATTTGTTGTTGCATTCATTGCATTGGAAGAAAAGACACTCAATATTCATTTATTTATAATCGGATGTTATTTCATTTCAATGTTCGCCGAGTGGATTGGTACGTCCACAGGGATACTTTTTGGAAATTATTGGTACGGTAACAACCTCGGTCCTAAATTTTTTGGAGTGCCTCTAATTATAGGAGTCAATTGGTGGTTACTGTTAGCCGGATCGCATGCGATTTCAAGTTTTATTAAAATCAAAGGATTTTTAAAAGCTTTAATATCTGCAGGACTAATGACACTCATGGACGTCCTTATCGAGCCTGTTGCCATAAAAAGTGATTTTTGGCATTGGGAAAACAACACCATTCCCTTGTACAATTATTTTTGTTGGTTTATAATTGCACTTTTTTTACATCTTATTCTTCAACGAGTTGACAAAGAAAAACCGAACAAAGTTCACGCCATATTGTTTTTAATTATGGCTTTATTTTTTATTGTTTTAAATTTGTATTAATATGTATTGGTGGGGTCCTTTAGTGTTATTATTGACATTCTTTATCATGGAGTTTATGGCTTGGGCGACGCATAAATTTGTGATGCATGGATTGATGTGGCACTTTCATTCTGACCATCATGTTGAAGAACCGGGCTTTTTTGAGCGCAATGATGTTTTCTTTTTAATTTATGCAATTCCTTCTTGGTTGTGCATTATGTTAGGCATGATGTATAACAATTACCTAGCCGTTTGGATAGGTTATGGCATAGCTGCATATGGCTTTGCCTATTTTCTTGTTCATGACGTTTTTATACATAGAAGATTCAAATGGTTGCGAGATATCGAAACACCTTATTTCATTGCTATCCGTAAGGCTCACAAAGTACACCACAAACACCAAGGGAAGGAACATGGAGAGTGTTTTGGGATGTTGCTAGTACCCCGTAAATATTTCAAAGAAGCAAAAAAATCTTTTGAGTTAAAGAATAAAAAGGGATGAGTTTATATAGTTGGATTATACTTGCAACGATAACTGGACCTTTAGCACTTAGCTTTGATAAAAGAGTTGCTTTTTATCGCAATTGGAAAAACCTTTTAATAGCCATATTAATTGTAGGATTGGTCTTTTTGATTTGGGATGAATATTTTACGGTAAAGAAAATCTGGGGATTCAATCCTGATTACATCCTTGGCATCTATATCGGTCATCTGCCCATCGAAGAGGTAACTTTTTTTCTTGTGGTACCCTATGCTTGTATGTTTGTTTACGAAGTCCTTCAAGCCTATTTCCCAAAGCTTAAAAAACAAACATTTACTAGGTTATTTGCTCTTTATTTTACTTTATCAGGATTCTTATTGGGAGGATTAAATCACAATAAATGGTACACCGCAAGCGCTTGCTTTATTACAGCCTTATTGACAATCTATTTTTATTACATAAAACGTAAAAACTGGTTTAATGATTTTGCTTTTTGTTATCTGATTGCAATGATTCCTTTTCTGATTGTCAATGGTGTACTTACTGGTGCAGTAACGGACAACCCGATTGTATGGTATAGCGATATGCATATTATGGGACCCAGAATAATAACTATTCCTTTGGAAGATCTTTATTATAATTATGCTTTACTCTTACCGATTGTAGCTATTTATGAAGGACTGAAAGCCAATAAAGCTGTAAAATTGTATCAATAAAAGGAATAGTTTTTAAAGGAGAGAATCATTATGAAATTGCTTGCAACATCCCTAGTAAGAACATATGTAAGCAATTTGCTCTTTTCATTGTAAATCATTTCAGTTTCAGTGATATAAACGCCACTTCGGTAGTATTGTTTTTCCGTCAAATTTCCATAGTCATCATATAAATAGATACTTTCCTCTGAAGGTTTGACCTCATCCTGAATGAACGTCTTAATAGTTGACAATAAACCCCTTTCATTGTAATCGTAGGTATAAGAGGTTATTCCTCTCGTCATGATAAGTTGCTGCTCTTTTCTTGTTCGATAACCTAAACTATTGTAATACGTGAATTCATGCATATAGGGAAGGTCATAGCTATTGTAGATCGTTTTTTTGATCGAACTGTCGCCCACTTCGTAGCGCATTGATTCAGAATTCAATACTGTTCGATGTGGTTTTTTCAATGTATCGATGTAGTCACGGGCATACCTTTCGCGAATAATAC
>CAMATR010000066.1 GCA_945861175.1 Chitinophaga pinensis
CACAATTTTGAAGATACGCCAAGCGATGGCACCATGAATCTGAATGATTTTTGCAAAGTCACAATCAAAACAGCAGAAGCAATCAGCTTTGATTCCTATAAAAAGAACCGTAAAACAGGTGCATTCATCCTTATTAACGAGAACACCAATAATACTGTCGCAGCAGGAATAGTTCATTAATATGTTTCCAGAACAAATCAGATAAAGTGAAAACGCTCGATTACCCTATCAACATTTCAGGTATCTGAGCCATTGGAGAAATAAATACGTATGAAAATAAATTAAAACTTATTCTCTGTGAATTATATGAAGGCACTCTTGCTGTGCAATTAGCTTTTGCCCGCATCTATCCTGACAAAATGAATATTTAAAATACACAACTGTAAGAAGGGTAAGAGATTTTTATATTATTAATTTTAAGCAAAAACAAAGTTGCCTTTGAACGAAATGTCTCTTAAAAAGAAGTGCTACCCCTTAACTTCCAATGTTGAGAAGTACCTTATTAAATACAATCGAAAAGCTAATCTTCCATTATCATATGAGGATTTGCTGCGATATAGAGATTCTTTTCCTGTAGGTAATACGCTATGGGCAACAATCGTGTATGATCCAGAGGATTTCGTTGAAATTAACCGTGGATTGTGTCAAATCTATTCCTTACTTAAAACAGAAGGTGATACTGATGTTATTGAACACCTAAGAGTAGAAAGAGTAGATTATTGTCTTTTCGGAAATTCAAATCCTTTCAGGATAAGAATAATCAATAATTTTAATGACAACTACGATTACTTCTATGTCAAAAAAACAGATGTCTCAAGGATTTTTGGTCTAGAACTAGAAGATATCCTATCGCCAAATACAATTAGCTATTTCATTAATGAGAACACCTTAATCGAGGAGCATATCTCAGGGATACCAGGAGATGACTTTTTAAAAACAGAAATTAAGCACCCGAAAACCAATAAAACTCGATTAGCAAAAGAGTTCATTAAATTTAATGAAAGATGCTTTTACACTTTATTGGGCGACATGCGATCCTACAATTTTGTTATTGAAATCACCCATGATTTCGACGATGTACAATATAGAATAAGATCTATTGATTTTGATCAGCAGTGCTACGAAGGTAAAAAGAACCTTTATTTACCTCAATTTTACAAAGAAAACAATGCCTTTGTTCAATTAGCCACAGACACACTAAATGAACGAACGATCAATCAATATCAAATTGAAGAACGGTCAAGATTAGTTAGACGAATCAAATATTCAAGACACATTCTCAAAGACCTTTTCGATACCATGCGCAAAGAGGAATTGTCTTCTCTTGAAAAAATCCACCTACTAAAAACAGATCTCAGCTTGCATCATTCTGACGATACATTTCTTAAATGCCGAAACATGGCAGAAATTGTTCGTAAACAACTTTTCAAACTTATTCAATGAGATTAGAACTAAACGTATCTTTTATTTGATTAAAAAAGATTATCCTAAAGCTATTTAGTTAAATTTAGTCCTACTATAATTGTATTTAATATATTTATAATTATCTCATTTTAAATATATTATAATTAATATTTACTGTTTATTAATTCCAAGTTAATAAATCTATTAATTTGAAGATTAGACAATTCCTTCGTATATTTGACATGTTATTTACAGAAAGAAAATAAAATTACATTATAAAAATGATCAGTATTAGCCTATCAATAAATTGGATGAATTTATTTTTTAATCACTTTAAGTTTTAGAGGAAGGGGTATACTATTGCAAAAAGTCAAAGCCTTCCACATTGGGAGGCTTTTTTTTATTTAACCACTTTAAAAATCAACTAAATAAAAATGGAAACACTTGAAAAAAAGACACAATTAAGTGCGTATGAAGTTGAACAATCAATTTCAGAAATTAAAGCTGCATTCATTGGGAAATTGGCTGCATCTCTCAACCTAATTAAAGTTGAAGCTCCACTGATTGTTGAGAAAGGATCTGGTATAAATGACGACTTAAACGGATATGAAAATCCGGTTGAGGTAAAGGCGAAAAGCTTTGGGGACACTAAAATTGAGATTGTGCATTCTTTGGCAAAATGGAAACGATATAAGCTTGGAATAATTGAAGCCAAAGCTGGACAAGGCTTGTATACAGACATGAGAGCACTTCGGCCAGATGAAGAATTATCTGATGTACACAGTATTTATGTGGATCAGTGGGATTGGGAAAAAGTTATTTTAGATAGTGAACGAAATCTAGATTATTTAAAAGAAACCGTCAAATCTATTTATAAATCATTAAAAGAGACAGAACTTTTAATTGAGTCGCGTTATGGTATTTCTGCTGTTTTGCCTACTGAAATAACCTACTTACATACCGAGGATGTCGGGAAAAAATATCCGGACCTTTCTCCAAAAGAGCGCGAGAATAAAATTTGTCAAGAATATGGTGCTGTATTTTTAATCGGTATCGGCGGAAAACTTGCATCAGGACAACCCCACGATGGTCGAGCTGCAGACTACGATGACTGGTCTACTCCTACCTCATCAGAATACAAAGGACTCAACGGAGATCTCTTATTATGGAATCCTATTTTAATAGGATCCTTCGAAATATCATCAATGGGCATTCGAGTTGACAAAGATGCATTGCTTCGTCAATTGGATATTGCGGGACACAGAAATCGTACAAGTTTATTTTGGCACCAACGATTGCTTCATGGAAAACTCCCGCAAACCATTGGTGGGGGTATTGGTCAGTCAAGAATAGCTATGTTCTTATTAAGAAAGAAACACATCGGCGAGGTTCAAAGCAGCATTTGGCCTGAAGAGATTATACAAACAGCAATTATCAACAAAATAAATTTATTGTAAAATGAGAAATCATAACATAGCGATTCAAGGATCCGTTTCATCTTTCCATGATCTTGCAGCGAAAAAATATTTCGGTGAAGAAATAACGATTTTGGAATGTGGTTCTTTCCGAGAAGTTTGTGACAAACTTTCTAATAACCTTGTAGACTACGGTATCATTGCTATTGAAAATAAAATAGCTGGTAGTATTTTATTAAATTACCAATTAATCGATCTATTTGATTTAAATATAATTGGAGAAATATACCTTCCCGTCGAACTCAGTCTTTTAGTAAAAAAAGGCACGAAACTCAAGGAAATAAGAGAAATTATTTCACATCCGATGGCACTTGGCCAATGTCAAGAATACCTATCAACACTTGAAGATGTTAAAATCAGTGAATATAAAGATACAGCTACTTCAGCCAAACTAGTGAAAGAGCAAGATGGAAAAAGTTTAGCAGTTATTGCTGGTCCAGCAGTCGCAAAAGAACATGAACTTGAAACAATCGAAGGAAATGTCTGTGATGAAAAACAAAATTTCACTCGCTTCTATATTCTTAGTAAAGGAGCTATTGTTAAAGACCAGCCCAATAAAGCCTCAATAACATTAACGACTAAAAATCACATTGGCTCATTAAGTGAAGTATTGCTAATAATAAAAGATCAAGGTCTAAACTTAACAAAAATTCAAAGTGTTCCAATCCCTAATAACTTATCACAATATGCATTTCATTTAGATATTGAATTCATGAACCTAGATTGCTTAGATGCGGCTTTAGAGCAAATTAATGATAAAGTGACATCATTAAAAACACTGGGATTATATAAAGGCGAAACCATTCCAATTTAACTATTGAAGGATGAACAAATCACTCATAAAAAAAGACGGATTAATCATTGCTGGTCCGTGCAGCGCTGAATCTGAAGAGCAATTAGTCACAACGGCTAAAAGTCTCGCAAAAACCGGAATGGTAGATGTATTGCGCGCTGGAATTTGGAAACCACGCACGAATCCTGGAGGATTTGAAGGGGTTGGGCTGAAAGGTCTATCTTGGTTTTCAACTGCAAAAAAAGAAACTGGTCTTGCTGTTGGAACGGAGGTTGCCACGAGCCGTCACGTTGAAGATGTATTGCATTATGAACTTGATCTTATGTGGGTTGGTGCACGAACAAGTGTAAATCCATTTAGTGTGCAAAATATTGCAGATGCTTTAAAAGGAACAGATTCAACAGTTTTAATTAAAAATCCAATTAATCCTGATATCAAATTATGGATTGGTGCCGTTGAACGCATTCTGAATGCTGGGATCACAAAAATAGGTTTGATCCATAGGGGCTTCTCTTCCTATAATAATAAAGAATATAGAAATGCTCCGATTTGGCAAATTCCTATTGAGATGAGGCGCATATTCCCGGATCTACCAATGATTTGTGACCCTTCGCATATAGCTGGAAAAAGAGAAACATTACTAAGAGTATCGCAGAAGAGCCTTGACCTTCACTATAACGGATTAATCATTGAATCGCATTACAATCCAGAAGAGGCTCTTACAGACAAAGAGCAGCAAGTCTCTCCGGAGCAATTGGCCATTTTACTAAATCAACTTGTATGGAAAAAAGAGTCTAGTAACTTACCTGAATATCAAAAAAAGATAGAAATATTACGTGAACAAATCAATCAATACGATGACGATTTAATTCACTTACTTCACTCCCGAATGCTGGTAGCCGAAAATATAGGCCAACTTAAAAAAGCGAACAATGTTACAGTGCTTCAATCAAATCGTTGGAATGAAATTCTACATAAGATGATTTCAACTACAAGAAATACAAACTTAAGTGAAGATTTTATAAAATCATTTATGGAAATTCTCCATATCGAAAGTATTAGAATACAGAATGACCTTAGTAATAGTCATAAAATGAATGGATTATTAAATTTTTCGGAAAACGTTTAAAAAATAGATAATTTCCGAATAAACAATTCGGACAAATAGTTAAAGATTTATTGCAAATTTGAAGCAGTATTTGTCCCAAAATAAAATTGATGAAATGAAACAAATATTGCCATCAACAGTTAATGGTCACGCAAAGATTCCTGCATCGAAAAGCTTTACGCAAAGGGCTATGGCGTGCGCATTAATAGCAAATGGCGAAAGCTTACTCAAAAATATAGGCAAATCGGATGATGAGCAAGCATCATTACAAATAATTCAAAAAACTGGTGCTAATATAATACAAACTGAAAACGATATCTTGGTTCAAAGTAAGGGTATTAATCCAAGTGGTAGTTTGAGTGTTAGTGTCAATGAATCTGGTTTAGCAACACGAATGTTTACTCCAATTTTAGCGAATAGTAATTTTCAAATTGAAATAGATGGAAATGGCAGCATCTTAGACAGAACTATGACATTTTTTGATGATATTCTGCCACAACTAAATGTTCAATATAAGTCAAATCAGGGAAAACTCCCATTTTCATTGCTTGGACCTATTCAACCTAAATCAATCAGTGTTGATGGTTCCATTAGTTCCCAATACATAACAGGATTGATATACAGCTATGTTGGCTCGCCTTTATTAAAGAACGAAAAAATCATTATAGAAAATTTAAAGAGTGAGCCCTATCTATTACTGTCTCTTGAAGTTCTAAGATTATTTGGAGTAGAATTGATTTACAATGATAAAACGGTTTATTTTCATGGCCCCTATCAGCTTAAACCCTCCACTATTTTAATTGAAGGTGACTGGAGCAGTGCCTCTTTTCTATTGGTTGCGGGAGCAATCGCGGGAAAAATCACTCTGAGTGGCTTGAATCCAAATTCTAAACAAGCGGACATTGCCATTTTAGAAGTCTTAAAAAAGGCAGGAGCTAAAGTTGAACAGGATGGTGATCGGTATGTCATTTCAAAAAATGAACTCAACGGTTTTGAATTTGACGCAACAGATTGCCCAGACCTCTTCCCTCCTATTGTGGTTTTGGCATCACTTTGTAAAGGTAAAAGCAAAATTAAAGGCGCAAATCGTCTTATTCATAAAGAAAGTAATAGAGGGATTGTGCTTCAAAAAGAACTTAATCAATTTGGAATAGACATACTGTTGGAAAATGATTTAATGATTATCTCACCAACTAAAAAAGTTAAAACTGGGACAATTGACCCACACGGTGATCATCGCATTGCAATGGCCGGTGCAATTTTGGGATTGGTTAGTGAAAATGGTATTAATATACTCACTCCGCATGTGGTGAATAAATCATTTCCTCAATTCTTCGACTTACTAAAAAGTGTCACTTCAAACGAAAACTTTTTGATTGAAAATTGAGAAATAAATAATTAACAAATTTTAAATTGTGATAGGCAACAAATTATACAATATCAATAAAGAACTAACAATCTCTCAACGAAAAGAAATTGCCCAACATTGCAGCAAAAGTTCAGACAAGAGACTTGCAATTCTGAAGAGCTATATCCAATCAAAACCAGCTTCACTAAATGATTTGAACCAATTTTTATTCGATTCTGTTCAATCCAATTGGCCTAATTCATTACAAAAAGAAAAAGAACTAAAGCTTCGTAGATTGAGCAGTTTTTTTGTTGATCAAATTGAAAGTGTTCTTTTATCAACTTTTGTTGACAAAAATTCAAGTATAAAATTTATTCTTCTTGCTCAAGCATTAGAGAAAAGTGGCAATCTATCCTTGATTAACCATTACTATGACAAAGCATATGAATACTCTTTAATTGAGGAAGATTACTATTACCAAATGATCGGATTGAAAGGAAAAATTCGAATGAGTTATGCCTCTCAAAATGAAAAAGACCTCAGTAAAGCTCTTAAATTAAATGAAGATTTACTAAAGGTTTTAAGACATGCCAACAACGATAAAGTAACCGAATACTACTATAATATATCAAACATCTACCTTGAAAAAAATTCATTAATAAGTACGAGACGAGAGGAATTAACTAAAGAAATTTTAGAACAGATTGAGTTAATGGATTATCCATTGAACAAAGTTTCTCTCTACGTTTCTTTAGCTAAATTGAATTTCGATAATGAATTGTTGCACTTCTACTTTTCGAAAGCCAAGGAAACACTCTACTCAGTTGAAAAACACAACCATGATTTTTATGATCTAGATAGAAAAATACGTTTTCTAGAATTGCGTTTAGAATTTTTTGCTGGAACAAATATTGAGTCATTATTAGCAATGTCTGAGGATACGATAGAACATTTTAAAGGCTTTTCCATTATCAATAACAACATGCTCTTTTATAGAATACTCTTCTGTTTACTGAACAATGAGTTGGAAATAGCAGAAAAATTACTTGAAGAAAATCTAGTATTTTTTCGAGGTGAAGGGAAAATTCTTAAAAACTTTCTTCAAGCAGTATTGATGGAAAAACAAGATAAATTGAAAGAAGCTTTACGCATTTTGCAAGAGATAATGTATTCGACAAATTATTTCATCGCTATTTTCTCTCGCTTATTATATATTAAAGTTCAATTGAAAAGAAATAAAGAGAACATGATTCGTCCTGTCGTTCAGTCTACTCAGCGTTTCCTTCAGCAAAACAGTGGCAACGAACTTGGTAAAGATGCACATCAATTCGTTCTAAAAGTCCTGCGATCAAAAACCTTTGGAAACAAGACGAAAATATCGCATTCATCAACTACCCTAACTGTATTTCATGAATACTTACTAAATCTATAAGCTATTCTTTTATCGCTGAACTAAAATGGAAAAATCCTATCCAATTCAACAAATTAAAAAACTACTCGTTGCAAATCGTGGAGAAATTGCTATCCGAATTTTTCGTGCTGCGACAGAGTTGAAAATATCAACTTTAGCTATCTATACATATGAAGATAGATACTCCCTTCACCGCTACAAGGCTGAC